>DATMSL010000961.1:0-17448 GCA_035565435.1 Dyadobacter sp.
CACTATTATTGTTTTTCTGTCCGGTATCGATGAGCAACCCGGTAGAAAGCAGCTTCCGGCTGAAATTCCGGCGGTCGATGGGGATGTTGTAAATGGCTTCGTAAAGCTTTTGGAGCTGGGGAATCGTGAAACGCTCGGGCAACAGCTCGAAGCCGATCGGGTGTAGGGCCGCATTGTATTTGAGGTGCTCGATCGCCCGGGCAACCATTTTTTCATGATCGAATATTAGTCTCGGACGGGCGTCGAGGGTGATCCAGGAGGCATTGTGGCTTTTGACAGCCTCCGAATCGTGGTCATCGATTTTGATCAATGCAAAAAACACAACAGAAACCGTGCGCTCGCCCGGGTCGCGATCGGCTTTGCCGAAGGTTTCGAGCTGCTCTACGTAAATATCTTTCAGCCCGGTAAGATTGTACAGAATGCGGACTGCCCCGTCGGCCAGGTCTTCCTCCGCATTCAAAAAGCCACCCATCAGCGACCATTTCCCTTTTTCGGGCTCGAAATTCCTCTTAATCAACAACAGCTTGATATCCTTTCCGTCAAATCCGAAAATAATACAGTCTATGGCCACGAGAATGCGGGAGGCCTGGGGATAGTTATTCATTTAATACGGTGTCGTAGAAGTATTGTCATTCAAGGCACTAACTCAACTACTAGTTACAAAATATTTTCGCGGGGAATCCCGGAAAATGTTAAGTTTATGTTAAAAAAGTAAAAAAAAGTACGAGAATACTTAATCTGTCTAAAGAGTTAAGTCACAAATTTAAGTACGAATTTTGTACCGCTTTTCAGCGAAAATAATCAGATTATTAAAAGGCTATCTTCATGATGAACAACTTTTACCCTACCTGTTCCGATGAAAATATCCTTGCGCTGATCAGTGAGCAGGACGATGAGCTGGCCTTTGCGGAACTTTACGACCGTTACTTCAAAACTTTGTTCAATTACGCCTACTCTAAGGTCAACGACCGGTTCACGGCGCAGGAAATCGTCCAGGAGCTTTTTGTGGGCCTGTGGCAACAGCGTCGCCAGCACCAGGTGCAATGCGGCAGGTCGTTCCTGTTTACAATGGCCAAACGGCTCATCATATCTTTCTACAGGAAGGAATACACCCGCCAGCATCATTACGGCCAGTGGGAGATCCGGCGCAGCGATGTATCTGACTTCGCCGACCAGCCAACCCTTGCCTCCGACCTTCAAAACCGCTACGAGGAAGGCCTGCATTTACTTTCCCCAAAATGTCACGAAGTTTTCACGCTGAGCCGCCAGGGTTTTTCCAATAAACAGATCGGCGAACAACTCAACATTTCCGAAAAAACAGTAGAGCAGCACATTACCAAGGCATTACGCATCCTCAAAGAACATTTGAAGGAGCATATGATCTGCGCTGTGATCCTTTTTTCTTCTTTTTAAAAAAAATTTCAAAAACTACTAAGGGTTCCCCTTCCGGCGCGCGACTTCTGGGTTGACAACATCCCCGATCTCATGAAGCCAAACGGTATTCCGCCCGCATTACTCGAAAAATACCTGTCCGGTGAATGCACCGAGGCAGAAAAAGAAATCGTCGAAGCCTGGTACGCATCGCTGCAAGGAGAGCCGCGCTACCTGGATCATTTGCCCGACGCGGAGCAGGACGAGATACGGAACGAGACATTCGGGAATATCAGGCGGGAACTGAATATGGGGGAAGAACGGCCTGTTCGCCGGATACAATGGCACTGGATGGCCGGAATAGCTGCCTCAGTACTGATTGCAATAGGAATTTTCGTCGCCGGAAACCTGAAAACGGTGCAATTGCCTGAGGTTACCGTCAAGGGACAGAGAACCGATCCTTCCAAGGCATTACCGGTAACGACTTTCAAAAATACGGGCACACAGATCGTCCGGCATCAGCTTCCCGACGGCAGTATCGTGACCATGCATCCCAACGCCACTATTGAGTACCATACAGCATTTGCCACCAACAAGCGGTTCGTCATTTTTTCGGGAGAAGGATTTTTTGACGTAAAAAAAGACAAGACCCGCCCATTCAATATCAAAAGCGGGGATATGGTCATCCGGGTGCTCGGAACCAGTTTTAATGTAAAGGCGATCGACAGCCAGAAAAAATTCCAGGTGGATGTGGTGACGGGCAGTGTACAGGTAACCGCGCAGGGCGATTCATTCGACAAACAGGAAGTGATTCTGAAACCGCAGCAGCAGGCATTGTTCGAACTGGATTCCAAACGGCTTATTTCCAAAACAATACCGGCACAGACCAAAAAGGAGATCTACGAGCCGGTTACCATTGTATTTGAAGAAACACCCTTGAATAAAGTGATCGAGCAGTTGGAAAAACGCTTCAATGTGTCGATTTCCCTTGCCAATCCCGGCCTGGCCAAATGCGGCCTGACAGCCAATTTAGAATCTCAAACCTTCCCGAGCATCCTCGAAATGCTCTGCACTTCACTTGAAGTAACTTACACTATATCAAACAACAACATTATTATCAACGGAGAACCATGTGAATAATCCTTAATAGCCCCATTAACTTATGAACCCGTCCGTACCACCGTAAAAAGGGCCGGAAGTGTACCACCACTACCCGGCCCGAAATGCCATCCTTTTTCTTCGTACCACCGTTTCAAAAGGATGTTTTATCCAATAGTGCCTAACCATCAGACAATCAAAATTATGCAAAAAACAGTACGTAACAAGCCGGTCGACTGGCGAAAAATTATGCGCATTGGACTGCTTCAATGGATTCTTGCCGTCTCGCTCGCAGCCGGCAGCTATGCGAAGGAAACTGCGGCCCAGTCTGTGCTGAGCAAGGACATGACGCTCACACTCCGCAACGTTTCGCTCAAACAGGCCCTGAATGAGATCCAGGCCCGTGCTAATACCCGCTTTGTGTACAGCAGCCGGGTGTCCGTGAAGGAAAACGTAACGATCGAGGTAAAGAACCAGAAGCTTTCCAGAATCCTGGACCAACTGCTGGCTCCTCGCGGAATCAACTACAAGGTGATCAACAACCAGATCGTACTCGCGAAGACGCGCGTCAGCCGCGAGGAGTCGGTGATCCCCGAATTGGAAGAGAAATTGCATCAATATGTACTGCCCACGGAAATCCAGGTGCGCGGGACCGTCACCTCGTCGGACGGCCAGGGCACCTTACCGGGAGTAAGCATCGTCGTGAAGGGCACCTCGCAAGGCACCACGACCGACGGCAACGGAAAGTTTGAAATCACCGTGCCGAATGTGGAGTCAGCATTGGTTTTCAGCTTTGTAGGTTATGTTTCGCAGGAAATCGTGGTGGGTAATCGCACCGAGATCAATGTAACCTTGCAAGCAGATAACAAGGCATTGTCGGAACTCGTGGTGGTGGGTTACGGAACGCAGAAACGCGTGAACCTGACCGGCGCCGTGTCGCAGGTACAATCCAAAGACCTCGAAAACCGGCCTTTGAACAACATGTCGCAGATCCTGCAAGGCATGGTACCCAACCTGAACATCACATTCAGCACCGGGCAGCCGGGTAAGGGAGGTGCGCTGAACGTGCGCGGGGAAACTTCCGTGAACGGCGGGTCACCGCTCGTGCTCATCGACGGTATTCCTGGCGATATCAACCGCATTAACCCTGGCGACGTGGAGTCGGTATCCGTGTTGAAAGACGCCGCCGCGTCAGCCATTTACGGTGCACGGGGTGCTTTCGGGGTAATTTTGGTTACCACCAAAACCGCGAAAAACGGCAAAACTACCGTTTCTTACAGCAACAACTTCGGCTGGTCGAAACCGACTATCAATACCGATTTCATGACCAATGGTTACGACTATGTGAAGATTAATGATGAAGCATTCATCCGTGCGACCGGTAACAGCTATACCCGCTATTCGGAGGAAGATTACAAGGAAATTGAAGCACGTCGTTACGACAAAACCGAAAATCCGGCACGTCCCTGGGTAGTGGTGAAGAATGTGAACGGAAAAGACATTTACAACTACTACGGTAACTACGACTGGTGGAATACGATCTTCAACATGAGCCAGCCGTCGCGCCAGCATAACCTGAACCTTTCGGGAGGTACCGACAAAATCAACTACTTCCTCTCGGGCTCCGTATTTGAAAAAGACGGTATTATGCGCATCAACACGGATAAATTCACTTCCTACACACTGCGCAGCAAGATCAACGCCCAACTCACTCCCTGGCTGAAAGTGAGCAACAATACACAGTATTTTGATTCCAAATACAAATACCCGGGCCTGGAAGGCGGCGCCAATACCAACTTTGTAGCGATCACCGTGCACGCGCTGCCTATTTATGCGCCGCGTAACCCGGATGGCACGCCTACTTATAACACGCTGAAAAACAATTACTCCATTGGTGACGGTTTGTTTGCTAACCTTTTGAAAGGTGTAGCAGGCGGAGAGCAGAAAGTACATGAGCTCACAACCATCAACACGGTTCAGATAGATTTGGCCAAAAATTGGAACATCACTGCGAACCACTCTTACTCATTCTATATTGCCGACGACTGGTATCGTTCGGCAGTAGCTACGTACTCGATCCAGCCAGGCGTTCTTACGACGGTTCCTAATTACAATACCGACCAGTTCAAGAAATCCATGTGGTTCGATCCGCAGAATGTGGTGAACGTGTTTTCTTCCTACAATCACACTTTCGGCAAGCACTTTTTCAGCGCTACCGCAGGTATCAACTACGAGTCGCGGAAACACCAGGTACTGGCCGGCTCACGCAAGAACCTGCTCTCGGAAAGCCTCAATGACCTGAATCTAGGAACGGGCGAGCAGCTTTCGGGCGGCGGCGCTTACCAGTATGAACTGTTCGGCGCATTCTTCCGGGCTAATTACGATTACCAGGGTAAATACCTGCTCGAAGTGAATGGCCGCTATGATGGTACCTCGCGTTTCGGCGAAGGCAAACGTTACGGGTTCTTCCCGTCGGTGTCGGCGGGCTGGCGTTTGAGCGAGGAGAACTTCTTCGAAACGGCGCGTAATGTGGTGAATAATCTGAAAATCCGTGCTTCATATGGTACTTTGGGTAACCAGCTGCCGCCGAGGTTTAACGACAACCCAAGCTCGGCCAGCTTCTATCCTTACGTTCCGATGATGCCTACGGCGCAGTCAACCTGGATCACGAACGGCCAGAAACTGCAATATGTAAGCAGCCCATCCCCTATTTCTTCGGGATTGACCTGGGAGTCGGCCACGACTTCGAACATCGGTCTCGATGCGACATTGCTGAAAAACCGGCTGAACCTCTCTTTCGACGGCTACATCCGTAAAACCACCGACATGCTCATTCCGGGCCAGGTTCTTCCCTCGGTATATGGTGCGACGGTCCCGACCCAGAATGCGGGAGACCTGCAAACCAAAGGTTTCGAACTTTCGATTGCCTGGGCGGATATGTTCAAACTGGCCGGCAAGCCGCTCAGCTATAATGTGTCTTTCATCGTTTCAGATTCCAAATCCAAAATCACTAAATACGACAACCCGAACAAAGTGCTTTCGAGCCCTTATGTTGGCCAGACGATCGGTGAAATGTGGGGGTACTCGATCGACGGAATGTTCCAGAGCAACGAAGAGGCTCAGGCTTTCAAGATTGACCAGTCGTTCGTCAACAAACAGCGCCTGAGCGCACCCGGCGAATGGGCCAAGCTGCAAGCCGGTGACCTGCGTTTTGTGGACCTGAACGGCGACGGCAAGATCAACAACGGCTCCAATACACTCGCCGATCCGGGCGACTTGAAAATCGTTGGTAACAACCGCGTTCGCTTCCGCTACGGCATCAACCTGGGCGCTTCGTGGAATGGTTTCGATATTTCGGCACTGGCGCAAGGTATTCTACGCAGAAACTGGTATCCGGGCAACAATGCGGACAAATTCTGGGGACCCTATTCACGTCCGTACTACTCGTTTATCCCGAAAGACTTCGGAAACGACATCTGGACTCCTGAAAACCCCAATGCTTATTTCCCGGTGCTGCGCGGCTACACAGCGCTTAACGATGGCGGCGACCTCCGTGCCACCAACGACCGCTACATTCAGAACGTAGGTTACCTGCGCCTGAAAAACGTGGTGATCGGCTACACGGTGCCGGAGCGCATCAGCAAGCTGGTGCGCATTCCGAGAGCGCGGATTTACATCAGCGGCGAAAACCTGCTGACCTACACCCCGCTCCGCTCGAAATACATCGACCCCGAGCAGTTCGACGGCGACGGAACCAATGGACGTACTTATCCATTGTCGAAAACCATTTCAGCCGGTCTTAACCTCACATTCTAAAAGGCATTCATACCGATGAAAAAAATATTTAGCATTATCGCCATTTCACTCGGCCTGGTGGCTTGTGATCTGGATCAGCTCCCGCAGGACGCGATCTCGCCGGAGACTTTCTTCAATACCGAAAACGACCTGTTGCTTTATACCAACTCCTTTTACAACGCACTGCCCACGGCGGAAGATGTGTACAATGAGGACGTCGACAATATTGTCAAAACCAGCTTGCGCGACGAGTTGCAGGGAACGCGTGTAGTACCGACGAGCGGTGGCGGATGGAGCTGGGGGAATTTGCGGAACATCAACTATTTCCTCGCAAACTCCGGCAAATGTCCCGACAAGAAAGCCGTTGCCAAATACAATGGTCTGGCCCGCTTTTTCCGTGCATATTTTTATTTCGGGATGGTCAAACGTTTCGGTGATGTGCCCTGGTACTCGACTACCATCGAGCTCGAAGACCAGGAGTTGCTCACCAAGGCCCGCGATCCGCGCACGCTCGTGATGGATTCGGTGATGGCCGATATCGATTATGCGATCGCCAACCTCGACGCCAGCCGCCAGGTAACAACCGTCACCAAATACACGGCATTGGCATTGAAATCACGTATCGGATTGTATGAAGGTACTTTCCGTAAATACCACCCGGAGTTTAACCTGCCTGATGCCGACAAATTCCTCGACGCCTGTATTTCCGCTTCGGAAGACCTGATGAAAAACAGCGGCTATTCCATCTACAAAGCTACACCGGCAACCGCCTATATGAAGCTGTTCTCTTCCGACAATGCGATCCCCGACGAAGTGATCCTCGCCCGCGATTTCAGCGACGAGTTGCAGGTTTACCATAACCTGAATTATTACACGATGACCGCTTCGTACGGTCGTCCGGGCCTGGAAAAGAAACTGGTAAATAGCTACCTCATGGCCGACGGCACCCGTTTCACCGACAAGAAGGGCTACGAAACCATGCAGTTTTTTGATGAAGTTCAAAACCGCGATCCGCGCCTCACGCAGACAATCCGCACCCCGGGCTATACCCGCATTGGCGAAAACACCCCGCTCGTACCGGAATTCGGAGCTACTGTAACGGGTTACCAGCTGATCAAATTCGTGTCGGCCCCAAAGTGGGATACTTTCTCGAAAGACATTACCGACATGCCGATCTTCCGCTATGCCGAAGTATTGCTCAACTATGCCGAAGCAAAAGCCGAAAAAGGCACATTGACCCAGGCCGACCTCGATATTTCGACCAAGCTCACCCGCGACCGCGTGGGAATGCCGAATATCAATATGGAGCAGGCTAATGCCAAACCGGATCCTTATCAAGCGGAACAGTATTCGCAAATCAGCGGCAAAAACCTGGGAGTGATCCTCGAAATCCGCCGCGAGCGCCGCATTGAGCTGGTGATGGAAAATTACTTCCGCTGGGACGACATTATCCGCTGGAAAGAAGGCCAGGCTTTGACCAAACAATTCAAAGGCATGTATTTCCCCGGCCCCGGCCAGTACGACCTCGACAAGAGCGGAACCGTTGACGTGGTCATTTACGAAGGTACGAAGCCCGATATCAAAGGCGCGCAACTCCTGAAACTGGGGAGCGATATCGTGCTCGAAAACGGCGCCAAAGGCGGGAACATCGTAATCAATGGCCATATCAACAAGAAATTCATTGAAAACCGGGATTATCTTTACCCGATCCCCAAGCAGGAGCGCCTGTTGAATACCAGCCTGACGCAAAACCCTAACTGGGAGTAAAACATTATCGACTGTTCCTAACCCTTAACTTTATGCTTTCAGACAGAAGATCGTTTTTGGAGAAAATGTCTCAAATCGGGGCGCTGAGTTTGTTACCGATCGCCGGCTCACAGGCTGCGGCAGCCGGTGCTGCGGCAGCCGACGCTGCGGCAGTAGAAGAAAAAAACCATTTCGTAGCCGGCCCTTATTTACAGAATATGGGTACCAATGAGGTTACAATCATGTGGATCACCCATAAAAACTGTTTCAGCTGGGTCGAGTACGGCGCGGGCACTTATACGAGCAAGCGCGAGTTCGGCTACAACAATGGGCTCATCGAGGCAAACAACCGTATTAATAAAATTACATTAACCAACCTCACGCCCGGAACGGAGCACAAATACAAGATCGTGTCCACCGAAGTATTGGGCTACAAAGGCTCGAAAGTGGAATTTGGGGAAACGATCGCCAGCCCGCTCTATGGTTTCAAAACCTGGGGACAGAACGAGGACGAGTTCAAAATGGTGGTGTTTAACGACATCCACGACCGCCCGCAGATCATCCCGCAGCTTTTGTACCGCCATGGTTATACAGGTAATACCAAAGACTACGATTTCGTGGTTTTCAACGGCGATTGCTTCGACTGGGTTACGGAAGAGCAGCAAATGGTCGACCATTTGATCAAACCGTCGGTCGACATTTTCGCGACGGAGTTCCCCTTCCTGCTCACGCAAGGCAACCACGAATGCCGGGGCAGTTTCTCGCGGCACATTCCCGAGTACTATGCCTATCCAGAGAATAAGTACTACTTCTCGTTCACCCGCGGCCCGGTGCATTTTATCGTACTGGATTCGGGCGAGGACAAAACCGACGACAGTGTAGAGTACGGCGGCTTGTCGGCATTTGACCGTTACCGGGAAGTGCAAAAGAAATGGCTGGAAAAGGAAATCGAATCGCCGGAGTTCAAAAAGGCGGATTTCCGCGTGCTGCTGATCCACATTTCGCCCTACCATTCGGGCGACTGGCATGGTACAACGCATTGCCGGGCATTGTTTGGGCCGGTTTTGAACAAAGCCAAAATTGACTTGCAAATCTCCGGGCACACGCACCGGTACATGACGCACGAGCCCGACACCGACCATAACTGGCCGATCGTCATAGGCGGCGGGCCGCTGGAAGGCAAGCGGACGCTCATCAAGCTCCACGCGACGCGTAAGCAACTGGACCTGAAAATGATCCGCGACGACGGTGAGCTTGTAGGCAAGTTCCTGATTCCGAAGAAAAACAAGTAATGCATCTCAGGGCAGCAGATCAACCGGTTTGCTGTCCTGTATTTTTTTAGTCATGCGGTTACTTAAAATATTACCCCAACATTAAATAATCGTCGCCGTACACACCGGATTTTTGCCAACAAAGAAAAATGGTACATTTGCTTTTAACGTAACCCATTTTTCGTGGAACAGGATTCGGTACTTTGGCAAAAGTTCAGGGAAGGCGACCCGCTTGCCTTTGAGCAACTCCTGCGCAATTACTACCGGCCATTGTTCGATTATGGAAGACGTTTCGTCAGCGACCGCGATGTACTGAAAGACCTCGTGCACGATCTTTTCCTCTACCTATGGGAACGAAGGGAATCCCTCGGCAAAACCGACCAGATCAAGCCCTACCTGCTTACGAGCCTCCGCAACCGCATTTTCAGGAACAGTAACCGCCTGGAAGCCCGCCCGGAAGTTTTTCTGGCGTTGGAACATACTCCCGAAGATTTTCACGAAACAGCCAACTCCATCGAAAGCGAACTGATACTTACGGAGTTCGCAGCGGAAAAGCATTCCCGTATCCAGCATATTATCCAGTCGCTCACGCCCCGGCAGCAGGAAATCATCCATTTGAAGTTTTACCAGGATCTTTCCAACGAGCGAATTGCCGAAATCCTCAATATATCACGCCCGGCTACCGCTAACCTCCTGTACGAAAGCTTGAAAGTGTTTCGTCAAAAATGGCTTCTACTCGCCGGCCTGCTCCTGTTATTCCTCGTTCGGGGGTATTGATCTGAAAATTTTTAAAATTTTTTATGATTCTTCCATGATCCTGGCGGTCGCGGCGGATTATACTTTTAGAACACATTCCCAACAAGCCGATGCATCCATTTTACCACTACAACCTGGAAGACTTTCTGACTGACGACGATTTCAGGGGATGGGTAAAAAACGGCCAGCCGCGCAATGACTTTTTCTGGGCCAAACTCCGCTCGGAATATCCTGAAAAAGCGCCGCTGATGGATCAGGCAGCCGAACTGATCCTCACCTGGGAAAAACAACCCAGTGACCTCACGCATGAGGAGCTCGATCATGAGGTGAACCGGATACTGAACGATTCTGCTGTTCGGATTATGGCTTCCCGGAAAGCCAATATCGTCCGGTTACGATGGTGGTATGCTGCCGCTGCGGTGCTCGTTCTGGTGGGAATAGGCTGGCTGGTTTCCGGTGAAAAGGTATTCCCAAAGAGTCCATACACGTATAAACGTTACGTTGCGGTATCTCCCGTCCCGCTGAAAGAGATTATCAACAAGGGCAAAAAAGCGATGAACGTGAGTCTGCCGGATGGCAGTGAAATACGGCTCATGCCCAATGCGGCTATCAGCTACGCTCCGGTTTTTGTTCAGAATCATAAAAGAGAGGTATATCTCTCAGGAGAGGCGTTTTTTGAAGTACAAAAAGACAAAGCCAATCCTTTTTTTGTGTATGCCAATGACCTCGTCACGCGGGTAGTAGGAACGAGTTTTACCATCAAATCTTCCTCGGAGCGTGTGGAAGTGATCGTTCGTACGGGGAAAGTGGCGGTAATGCAAGCGAAGGACCTCAATGGGGATAAGCAGGGCATCGAAATGCTGCTCACACCAAACCAGCAAGTGGTATTCACTGCCGAAAAGCCCGTTCTGGCACGCGGCATAACCGAAAACCCGGTGGCCATCGCGCGCCCTGTTATAAAACCCGATTTTACATTTGACAATCAGCCGGTTGGAGAGGCATTCAAATTATTGCAGGAAACTTACGGGATACCGATTTTATACGACTCCACCAGGCTCGAAAACTGCTATTTGCGCGTAGCGCTGCGCGATGAGCCATTCTTTGACAAGTTAGGAATAATCTGCTCTACCATCGAAGCAAGCTACCAGGTAACCGACGGACAGGTCGTTATTACGGGGCAGGGCTGCGAATAAACCAAATTTTCCTTAACCAAAACAACCCTTCTACCTTATGGCTAAATCTTGACCCAGATTCAATAAAAAAGCCGGCAATGATTGCAGCATTACCGGCGTGATTCTCCCGGTTCATTTCAACAGAAGGACAGTTCCGCCAAAATCGGAGCACGGGAGGGCTTTGTCCAGAGTTCATCAAAACCATTCGAATTTATGAAAAAAAGTAGTCGACCACTAACGTACCTGGTGACTGTGATGAAAATTGCATGCATACCATTCATACTGACCCTGCTGTTCAGCAGCCTGTCGCTCGCCAGTAACGGGCTCGCACAGGAACTGCTGCAACGCAATGTAACCCTGAAAGCCGAGCGCCAGGAACTGCGCCAGGTGCTCACCAACCTCGAAAAATCCACGGGCGTGCGCTTCTCGTATGTGCCCTCGCTCGTGCGTAACCAGAAAGTGAGCGTTTCGGCCGAAAACCAGCGGCTCTCGGTCGTACTCGACCAGCTCCTTTCACCGCTCAATATCCGGTATTCGGTTTCCAAGGAATACATTATCCTCAACCGCAAGCCGAGCAAAGCTGCGGGTCCAAACGACACAAGCCTGCTCGATACATTCAGTGAGGATGAAGTCATCGACCGCGTAATCCGCGGGAAAGTCATTGCCTCCGACACCAGGGAGCCGCTGCCGGGTGTAAGCGTGGTGGTGAAAGGGACCCAGCGCGGTACCTCCACCGAAGCGAACGGAACATTTGAAATAGAAGTCCCCAACGGCGATGTTCAGCTCATTTTCAGCTTTGTAGGTTACCTCGCACAGGAGGTGAATGTGGGGAATCAGTCGGACCTGGATATAACGCTCCTTTCGGATACGAAGTCGTTGCAGGAAGTGGTGGTAATCGGTTATGGAACGGTAAAAAAGGCTGATTTATCGGCTTCCGTTGCGACGGTACCCGATATGGAGCAGATTAAAAACCGCCCGGTACTCAACGTGGGCAGCATGATCCAGGGCAAAGTGGCGGGTGTAACGGCGATCAGCAATGGCGGTCACCCCAACCAGACGCCCAATATCACCATTCGCGGGACGGGTTCACGCGGGGGTGAGAGCGTGCTGTACGTAGTCGATGGAGTACCCAATGCACCTTACAACCCGGCTGATATCGAATCCATTACCGTTTTGAAAGATGCGGCCTCGGCAGCTATTTACGGTGCATTCTCCGGTTCGGCAGGGGTTATCCTCATCACCACGCGCCAGGCTGCGCAAGGTAAGCCGAGCATTGAATACAGTGGTTTTATGGGTATGAAACAGGCCTGGAAACTACCGCAATCGCTCACCGCTGCCGATGAGGCCAAAGTGTCCAACCTGGCTTACACCAATGCAGGTCTCGCACCGCTCGACGGCTGGGACGCTACCAAAAACCCATACGCGCAAGTGACCCGCACCGACTGGATCGACGAAATCTTCCGCACTGGCCTCATTCAGCGCCATAATATCAGTTTCAATGCCGGTACCGACAAGTTCTCGACTCTTTTGCAAGGCCGCTACGAACGCGACGAAGGCACGCTCATCAACACCTATGCGCAGAATCTGTCCGTACGTTTCAATGCGATGTACAAGTTCACCGATAAAATCAAACTTCGCCAGGAGCTTTTTTACAACAATAACGACAACCGCGGGACTGAAACGACCAGCGGTTATAGCGGAACCGTGCTGTCGGCCATTTATATGCCGCGCTCGGCTGTGCCTTATTATGAAGACGGCACATTCGGCGGTGTAGGCCCGCGTGACTCGCAATACCTCGGTATTCACGGCGATGCGATCAGCCCCGTAGGTACATTGCTGCGCAACCGGCCCTACAACAAAAGCAATGACATGCAGTCGGTTACCGAACTCGGCTATTCCGACATTATTCCCGGACTGAGCTTTCTGACCCGATTCAGCTACCGCCAGAACAGCTCGTTATGGAAAAGCTTTGATCCTAAAAGAACAGAGCCGGGCAAGCCGAACAACCAGAATACCCTCACCTACTCCACCAACCGTGGTTACCACTGGATTTGGGAAAATACGGCTAACTACTCGCGCGTATTCGGCCGCCATAATGTAGGCGCAATGGCCTCGATGACCGCGCAGGAGAATGGCAACCGCTATTTCAGCATTGCCGCACGAGGTTTTGAAAACGAAGCGGATTGGGCACAATTCTTCGTGAATGCATCCATTTTCGACCAGAACAGGCCTTCGGATGACGAATGGAAAGACCGTAATGCATCCTATGTAGGTCGGTTGTCATATAGCTGGGCCGATCGCTATTTCGTGACTGCCAGCTATCGTTACGACATTGCCGGACGTCTCGCCGAGGGTTTCCGCGCCAAAGGGTACCCTGGTTTTACAGGTGCCTGGAAGCTTAGTTCAGAGCCATTCTTCAATGTTAAAGGCCTCGACCTCCTGAAACTCCGTGCAAGCTGGGGCCGAATCGGTAACATTGGTTCTATCGGAAGGTATTATGGTTATCCTAATCTTACGCCGAACCAAACCTACCAGGTCGGCAACGGCGCGCCTATCAGCAATGGCTTATATGTGAGTTCAAGATTTAACCCTGAATTGTCGTGGGAAACTTCGCAGCAGACGGATTTTGGTTTGGATATTAGTCTGTTGAAAGAAAAACTGACCATCACGGCCGACTACTTCAACAAGCTCACCTACGACCTGATCAAACAGCAGGATACCGAATGGACCAATACCAACGGCTACGGCGCGCCCTTCATTAACCAGGGCAAGATCCGGAATACCGGTTTTGAATTTGCTGCCAACTGGCGCGACCAGGTCGGTGAATTCAGCTATGAGATCGGCGGTAACTTTGCTACCCTTAAAAACCGCGTCGACTACATCGACGAGAACCCGAACTCGGTATGGACGCATGGAGATGCGTGGAGAAGCATTCTCGTACCGTTCCGCTCGACGGTCGGACAGCCGTATTTCTCTTATTGGCTGATCAAAAATGCGGGTATTTTCCAATCCGACGAAGCGGCTGCGGCCTATGTGGGTCCGAAGGGAGACCGCATCCAGCCGAATGCCAAAGCGGGTGACCTGAAATTTGTGGATGAAAATGGCGACGGCAAAATCGACGATTTGGACCGCGTGTACATGGGCAATGCATTTCCGAAAATCACTTACGGTATCACTGCCAATGCGAACTGGAAAAACTTCGATTTCAGCATCTTCTTCCAGGGAGTTGGCGGTGTTAAACTCTTCAATGCATTCAAACAATCGACATTGAATGGTGCTGAGCAGGGCTATAACCGCTGGGACAAAATTCTGGACGCGTGGTCGGAAACCAATACCGGTTCTGATATTCCGAAGATCAGGGCGAACGACCCCAACAAGAATTTCTCGACCAACTCCGACTGGTACCTCGAAAACGGCAATTACCTGCGCTTGAAGAACCTGATTATTGGCTACACATTCAAAAGCAAGCCTGGGAAGCCTAGCCTGCGCGTGTACGTAAGCGGCGATAACTTACTGACATTCACCAAATACTCGGGTATGGATCCGGAGATCGGTAGTCAGCTTATCGACGGCCGCTATACGGCACCCGGCCTCGACGGCGGTCAGTATCCCGTAGCACGCGTGTATTCAGCCGGTGTGAAGCTCAAATTTTAACACCCAAATTTCGACCAAACAAAGACTTTGACTCATGAAACATATCATTAAAAATGCGGGTCTTGCCATTGTCATGGCCGTGAGTGCATCCGCATGTACCGAAAGCTGGGTGGATACCAAACCGAACGGCTCCCCCACCACAGCATTCTTCTGGAAAAGCGATGAAGATCTGAACAAGGCCGTTGCCGCCATGTACGCGCCGATGGGCTACGAAAATACCTGGGGCCGCAACCTGTTCTGGATGCAGAATGCCTCCGACGACATTGTAACCGGCCGCGTGCGTGCGGAAAGCGATAATATCAAAAACTTCAACATTACAGGTCGCGAAGGCTCCATCTCTAACTGTTGGAACGACGTGTACTGGATGTTGAACAAGGCTAATCAAGTGATCCAGGGTATTCCGACGGCCACCGGTGTATCCGATGCCGTGAAAAACCGTGCATTGGGTGAAGCTTACTTCATCCGCGGGTTCGCGCATTTCTGGCTGGCGTATTCGTGGGGCCATAAGGACCTCGGTGTGCCTTTCGACGGACCTGAAAATGCAGAGTTCGGCAAGCGCATTCCGCCGCAACTCCCTTCGGTAACCGACAACTACGCACAGATTATCAGTGATTTACAAAAAGCCGCTGACCTGCTCCCATTGTTCCAAACCTACGGCACAGGCGACCAGGGCCGCGCGCATAAGGCTGCGGCGTGGGGGTATATGGTGAAAACCTACGCCTACTGGGCGCAATATGATGCTTCCAAATGGGCGCTGATCCCTGAGCTGGCCGATAAAATCAAGAATGAAGGCGGTCGCGCGCTCATTACCGGTAAGGGAAGTCCTGCCGCCAACTACCAGGCGGTGTTTACAATCGATAACAACTGGACGAGCGAATACATCTGGTCCGTCAACTCGGGCATTCAGGGTGGCTCTATCTTCCCGGGTGTCGCATTGGAGAACAAGGGTTGGGGGATTTTCAACGGGTGGGGCTATTTCCAGCCTACCGAAGAGTTGTATGAAGAATATGAAGCGAAAGACCCGCGCCGCGAGGTAACGATCCTGAAATTCGGGGACAAATTCACCTACTTCGGCAAAGAGCGCTCCTACTTCTCGACCAATAGCCTTTCCGGCTTCCAGATCCGCAAATACATGGAGCCTTACAGTTACGGAACCAATGAAAATGCGGGTAGCAATACGATGATCAACCAGAACGGCGACGGCCCTTCGACGCGACTGAACCTGCCGCTGATGCGTTATGCTGAGATTCTCCTTTTCAAAGCTGAGGCATTGATCAAACAAAATAAAAATGCAGAAGCAGCTTCGCCATTGAACGAGATCCGTGCCCGTGTAGGCCTCGCTCCGATTGCAGCGCCTACGTTGGCAGACCTCAAACATGAGCGGCGCGTAGAACTGGCCTGCGAATGGACCGATCGCCTGGCCGACTTGAAACGCTGGGGCGATTACGACAAGATCAATATGCCGCTCCACGGCCGTATCCACGACAACAAAACCGATCCGGCTTCGCCTTACAAAATCCAGGTGATCTGGCCGGCCCGCAGCTTCGACCCGGGCAAGCACATGGCATGGCCGATGAACCCGGATGAAATTTCACGCAGCAACGGTGCCTACAAGCAGACGCCGGGTTGGTAATCCATCTCCAATGCGAATTTTCATCATGAGTTAACATTAATCGCATATTTTTGGCTTCACAACAGGAGACCCTTCGGGGTCTTTTGTTTTATAGTTAATTAATCATCTCTATACCCAATGAAAAAAATTGCCCTTTACCTACTGGCATTCGTCTCGCTCGCAAGCGCGTCGTATGCACAGAAAACCGCAACTATGAATGTAGCATCCTACAACCTTCGCTACAACACCCCCAACGACGGCGTAAATGCCTGGCCCAACCGCAAAGAGAACGTAAAAGGCCTCATCCGCTTCCATGAATTCGACATTTTCGGCGTGCAGGAAGCATTGGTAGGCCAGCTGAAAGATGTAGCCGAGCTGCCTGAATTTGCCTATTATGGCAAAGGCCGGGATGATGGCAAAGAAGGTGGTGAGCACTCTGCCATTTTCTACAAAAAAGACCGTTTCAAGCTACTCAAATCGGGCGATTTCTGGCTGAGCGAAACACCCGACAAACCGGGTCTCGGCTGGGATGCCAAATGCTGCAATCGCATTTGCTCATGGGCGCAGTTCGAGGATATGAATACCAAAAAGAAATTCTACTTCTTCAATGTGCATTTCGATCACCAGGGTGTTGAAGCGCGTCGGCAATCAGGACATCTGATGGTGAAAAAAATTAAGGAAATCGCGGGAAACAGCACCGCCATCCTCACCGGCGACTTTAACTCCTCACCGGACACCGAGCAGATCAAAACGATCGCCGGCCTGCTCAACGACACCCACAATGTGACCAAACAGGCCCCATATGGCCCGGAAGGCACCTTCAACAGCTTCAAATTCGACGCTGAGATGAAGACCCGGATCGATTATATTTTTGTGAGCAAGAATGTGGATGTACTGAAATACGGTGTGCTGACCGACTCAAAGGAGCAACGTTACCCATCGGATCACCAGCCGGTGTTGGTGAAGGTGGAGA
>DATMSL010000962.1:0-2803 GCA_035565435.1 Dyadobacter sp.
GTCGAGTGATGCAATTTTCTGGTTTAAATTTTGTTATGGCAAGTATTATGACTAATTCTACGAAATAATTGCCTGTTGTTTTTCACTGTGATATACCGAATATTTGCCCACTTATACTCAACCTATGGACAATAGAAAGAATCTGTTGATTATAGACGACGAACCCAGCATTACCAAAATACTGGAACATTTCCTTAAGAAAGATTTTGATGTGGTGATCAAAAGCGACGGCTCCGAAGGAATGCTGTGGCTGGAAGAAGGCAACCAGGCCGATCTGATCATCGCTGACCTTCATATGCCCAATCTGAGCGGCAAAGAGTTCCTGAAAGTGGCGAAAGCCAGTAATTTGTATTCTGAAATACCCATTATCATACTTTCAGGCTCCGACGAAAGCAGTGAGCGCATTCAGTGCCTTAACCTCGGCGCCGACGATTTTATGGTCAAGCCGTTCAACCCGATGGAGGTGCATGCGAAGATCAACGCCGTATTGCGGCGCAGTAAACGCTTCTCATAAAAGACGACGATATCATGGAACTGGCCGGCACAACGACAGAAACGGTAACGGCAGGCAAGACCTACGTTGCCCAGTTCAGGGTTATTTTTGTCCATCATAATTTTCAGGAATACCTCCGTTTTACCGAGCGCTTTGAGGAATACCTCCAGGTGGAGTATTTTGATACCCCGGCCGGTGCACTGGAAGCATTAAAGGAAAACTACCCCGCGGATGTGATCGTAGCGCACGACATGAGCGGCGGCGTAGAGCTGCTCGACACGATCCGAAGCAGCGCAGGCTTCGGAAATATCCCTTTCGTGCTGCTGGTAGACAGACTCTCCCGCCAAGCGATCGATTTAGCACGGGCCAGGCATGCCGACGATGTTTTTTCCGTTAATTTCGACGACGGGGACCTTATTACCCGTATCAAATACTTCAAAAAGCGGCAGTGGTACGTTGCCAATAAAGCGTCCCAGAAAATCGGCTCGCAGGGACATAAGACACCGCTTTGGAAACGGGTAATCGACATTGCCGCGACCGGTACAGCGGTTATTCTCCTGCTGCCGGTATTCATTATCGTAGCGATCCTGATCAAACTGGATTCGAAGGGGCCGGTTTTTTATAAATCCAAAAGGGTAGGGAGCGGCTACAAGATTTTCGACCTGTATAAATTCAGGACTATGCGGACGGACGCTGACCAGCTGATCCGGAAAATGGCGGCTTTGAATATGTATTCCAAAGCGGAACCCGCTGCGCAGATCGAAATGCAGGGGCTTTGTGATGAGTGCCTTGCAGGAAATCAATGTAAAAGCCTGCTGTTCCATGACGGGAAGGAGATTTGCGAAAAGCTATACCAATTTCAGAAAGACCAGAAAGCTGCATTCATGAAATTTCAGAACGACCCGCGTATCACGCGCCTGGGTAGTTTTCTGAGAAACTCGAGCATTGATGAACTACCGCAGCTGATCAACATTCTCAAAGGTGATATGTCGTTGGTAGGTAATCGCCCGCTGCCTTTGTATGAAGCAGAGAAAATGACCACCGACGATAAAATCCTGCGTTTTGCGGGGCCCGCCGGCCTTACTGGCTTATGGCAGGTCACTAAGCGGGGCAAGGGAAAGTCAGATATGACAGAGGAGGAGCGTACGCAGCTCGACATTACCTATGCCCGCGAGTTTTCGTTTAAAATGGATATGGAAATCATCCTGAAAACATTCCCCGCGCTGCTGCAGTCAGAGAATGTGTGACGGGGCAAAACGTATGTCAGGACACTTTCACCCAGTCTTTGTATTCGGGATCGTATTTTTTGATAATACGTGCGGGATTTCCCACGGCAACAGAATAGGGCGGTATGTCTTTGGTGACGACGGCGCCGGCGGCGATGACGGAATGCCGGCCGATGGTAACACCTGCGGTGACTACGGCATTGGCGCCGATCCAACATTCGTCTTCAATAGTGATGGGTGCTACGCTGACGCCTTGTTTGTGAATCGGTTGCTGAATATTCTGATAGTTGTGGTTCAGGCCGCTGGCGACAATATGCTGGGCAAGGATGACATCGTTGCCGATTGTAACCGGGCCGATAATGACATTTCCCAGGCCCACAAGCGAGTTGGTGCCAATACTTACAGCCCCCACACCATTATTGATTGTACTGAAATCCTCGATCATCGAATTGTCGCCGATGGAAAAAGGATTGAAAGGCAGCACGTCCATCCTTACCCACCGACGGATGATGACATTTTTGCCCCTTTTATGAAAGAAACGATTCAAAAATACGCGGACCCAAAGCCTTGGACGAGCCTGATTAGTTGGGATCAGCATCCAGTGGACAATTTTTTTTAGCCCCGGACTATTCCGGATTTGGGCGGATAAGGACATTTTGCCTAGATTAGTAAGATGTAGTAATATTTTTACCAAAAGTATTTTGTATCGCCGCAAAGTCAAGCGAAACCGATTTTAAATAAATATTTTAGCCTTATATGCCGATAAAACATGCCGCTTTTGGGCTCCTGCTTTTATTAACGATCCAAAGCGCCCATGCCCAGGAATCTTTGAGCAAAGATGTGGACTACGCATATCTGGATAAGTTGATTGCGGTTTGCAAAGCCAACTATCCCAAAATCAAGATGTATCAGGCGCACGTCAACGCCGCCGAAACGGGCGTCAAAAAGGCGAAGCTTTCGTATTTTGATATTTTCAATTTCTCCTATTTGTACGTTCCCAAAAACGACCGGGCGACGCCGGTATCTGCTTCATTTCCATTCACTTACCAATTCGGTTTTTTTGTGAACATCGGGGCTATCCTCC
>DATMSL010000963.1:0-2290 GCA_035565435.1 Dyadobacter sp.
AGGTCGTAGTCAAGGCTTTTGAGTGACAGCTGCTGCGTCGCGGGATCATAGTAAGGGATTCCCTTCAGATAAATATCGCCGCTAATACTGCCTTTCAACCCCGCCTTGATCACCAGCCGGTCGTTCTGTCCGTACATTTCAATGGAAGTGACCTCTACATGATATTTCCCTCCTAAAAACGAGAATTTCTCCCCGGTAAACTGTTTGGTAGCCAGCCTGGCAGCGTCCTCATACGACACGAGGCTGATCAACCCGATCTTGAAGTCGTCCTGAACCTTGTCCACGATCCGGAGGTCGGGCAGCTTTTGCGCAGGCGCCACAGCCGGTTTTACAGCCGACGTAATAGTTTGAGTATAACCTTTAATACCAATGACCGAACGGAGAATATTGTTTTTCGCAAGCAACGGCGTCATTTCCACACCAGTGGGCCTGATTACCAGCCAGGTATCATATTCTTTTGCAAGCATCACAGGCTGACGCGCAATATTCCAGGCCAGCTCCGCATTCTTTTTGAGTTCGAGGTTCGAAGCTACCTGTTCGTCGATCGCGTCGGTGATTTTCTCAAAATTCTTGTTGAGCATGCGGCTCACCATGCCTTTAATGGGAATATTGATGCCCGCTACGCGAATGTTCGGCTCGCTGATCCAGTCGTAACTATCGACATAAGTCTCCGATTTGATCTGCCACGAGGGCATAATACCTATCTTAGAGATCAGCCGGATGCGGATCGAAAACTCGGTATCCTTGTAACCCGACATCGTCACACCCAACGGACTGATCTTGTACCCGGCGCTTACCCAGATTTTCAGCGGAACTTCAAAAAGGAACGACGAGTCAATCGCCACAACTTTGATCGGGCTGATCTTCCAGACCTTCGCTTTCAGGTTATCGTTACCTTCATCCTCGTAACTGTTGTCGTCGTAGATCAACCCTTTGATCTGGTTGTTAATCTGCTTTTCGATTTCCGCAACCGGAATCTCGACCGGCACATTCAGTACCGACAAATGCTTCTCGTTCTGGATCTCCTTATCCGAATATTTGTATTCTTCCATAGGGGCCTTAGGGGAGGTTTTCTTAGAACCGCAGCTCCAAAAAACAACGGCTGCCAACACAATTACCAGAAAATAACCGCGCCTGACGCATACATTACTTGATTTTGACGAGGGTTGCACCGTATCCGAATTTCTCTTTTAATGCATCTTTAAAAAATTGCACATGCTGGTTCTTGCCCAGCCTGCGGTGCAGCTCGTTTTTCAGAGCGCCGCTGCCTGCGCCATGTATAAACGTAATCTCCCCCATTCCATTGGCAATGGCCGATTCCAGATTACTCTCAAAAACATCCAGCTGCTTTTTCAGGATTGCGTCGCTGGACAAACTTTTATGATTATTAACCAACTTTTCAATATGCAGGTCGATCACTTGCTCCGGTTGGGGGAGGCTATTCTGTCCTGGAACCGACTGCCCTAGCATTTTCGCTTTGATTTCGCCTGCAATATCTTCCGAAATACCGGAAGCTTCACGTTTTAGGCTCTCCTCATCCAGCTGATATACAAATCCTTCCTTCGCCAGTACAGGCACTTTGCCTCTGTTTTTGTAAAACGACTGCGCCCGACAACGGATGCGCTTATTCAATGCAGCAGGCAACTGGTGATTGCCCTCGCGGAAATACAATGCATGGACTTCGAACACCGGCCAGGACTCAAAATCCTTCATTTCCACTTCGGTCAGCTTTTGCGAGGTGCGTGGTTGCAGCACGCCGGCAGCTAACCCCCTACTCACTGATTCAGAAGCAGCTACGGCCGTAAATGGCAATATCCAGTCCGTGTTATTAATGACGTGTACAGTTAACGTGCGGTCGTTCACAGAAATGAACGCCAGGTAAATGCCTTTTTCGGCAAAGGGTGCATTGCGTGGAACAATCACATCTGCGCGGGCGGCCACCGCTTTCACTTCTTCGGGTTTGACCATTCGCTGCGATTCCACCGGCGAAATCGTTACAATTTCATTCCTTAGAACAGGAATACGAAATCCGTCCTCAATTTCAATTTCAACTACGTTACCAGGCAAAAAAGCATAAATAACACCTTCTTCCTTGCCGTGAACCAATCGTACCTTATCTCCGATATTCATAGTAAATGTTGCTTTTTCGTCGTCTGAACAGTTTTTGGATTCAAACAATATTCTTAAAAATAAAATGGCTTAAAATCGACACCCTTGCTGCTGAACTGCAATGCCGGCGCCGGAATTTTAATGGAGTTGGCCAGAAAACCCAGCGTCTTAACAAACTTGC
>DATMSL010000964.1:0-3651 GCA_035565435.1 Dyadobacter sp.
TATCTATCGTCTTTGAAAAAAGGTCGGGGTTAAATATTGCCACACTTATGAGAATAACACTACTATCCTTCTCCTTATTCTTCCTTATATTTTCAACGCTTGCTTCATATGGGCAGGGGCTGTGTGACCTTGGCGGAGGTGATTTCGAGCTTGACAAGTACGAAGGATGCGCACCTCTGACAGTTAAGATTACCAATAAGCTTACCAATTATAATCTGGTAGGGTATTATGCACAGTATGACGGCAAGGAAACTAATCCGAGTATCAGGGAGGTCTCTACATATACTTATCAGTTGCCCGGGACATTTATCATGTTACAGGTGGCCGGAATTCCATCCGGGCGGGGATATGCTTGTAAAACGGTGAGAGTGAGCGAAACACGTGCTGTTGGTGCTACTTATTCCTCTTGTGGAGGCGGCAAAATCTTTCTGGAACTCAACAATGATGTTGTTCTGGCGGCTTATGACAAGGTTGAAATAAACTGGGGCGACAACGATGTTACCACGTGGCAAAAAGGAGACCCGCTGAAACTTGTGCATGAATATAAAAGCGTCGCCACCAGTCCAACTGTGACGATTACCGGTTTGTACGCCGCAGGAAAGGCTTGTGATAAAGGCAGAGTTTACAGCTTTCCCGTTACTTTCGAGCGCCCTCAGTTTAATGAGATCCAAACAACTGCGGTTGAAATGCGGAATGACGGAACGATACGGCTTACCTACAGAGGCGTGACTGGTGTTCGTACCAACATTCAATATAGCACTAACGGTACCTCTTATGTTACTTCCGGGTCGCGCTCCTCGGGCGGAACCCAGCCCTACGACATTAAAGGGCTCAATAAGGACCAAAGCTACAAGGTGAGGCTGTCGTCCGAAGATCTTTGCGCCGGCAGTACCGAAACAGAACCTATCAGTACGATGACGATTTCGGGCACCAGTACCGACGGTTCCAACAACCTGAAATGGAGCCAGTATCCGGACGCTGCGCAATTTGATGGTTACGATCTTCTTCGCGACGGAACGGTTATCAAGAGTTTTACGGCAATCGGGGAAATCAGCTATACTGATAACGACGTAGAATGCGGGACATTTGCTGAATATCAAGTGGTTGCCAAATTGAAGACGGCGACTTCTACTTCTGCGGCGATTGGAATTAAAGTCGAAACGGGCAGCGCTAAGCCGCTCAGCGGAGGGTCGGTTTCGGTTCTGGACAAAAGCAGCGTGGCTATTAAGGCAGAGGTGCCTGGGGCGGGACCCAACACTTCGTTCGAACTATCGATCGAGCGGGCGGAAGCAGGCAGTACATTGTTCAAGAAAATTATCACGCTCTACAACCAGAGCGATTACATCGACAATGCTGCCAACACAGATCAGCTATCTTATTGCTACCGTATGAGTTATGAAAACTCCTGCGGACAGAAAGTGCCCGTATCGGAGCCGATTTGTACGATTCTTTTGAGTAAAAAACTTACAACCCTCAACTGGACAGGCGATAGCCCTATTCTGGGCGGTTTTGAAGATTATACCGTTGTACAAACAGGCTCGGGGGGAGCGTCCGAGGATATTCCGGTGCAAAAAAATACTAGCTATACCGTAAAGCTGAACAACCAGAGTGCTCTGGAATATAATTTTCTGGTAAAGGCAGTTTCGCAGGATGGTAATTTTGAGAGTTTATCGAATATTATCAACTACCGCCGCAGCGCGGGCGTATTCGTTCCCGACGCATTTACCCCGAATGGCGATGGTTACAATGATATTCTCGAGGCCAAATCGGAACAATTGCAGTCGTTTGAATTGTCTGTTATGAACCGCTGGGGAGTAGTCGTTTTTCACTCCGATGATATTGCTAAAGGCTGGGATGGGACTTTCGAAGGAACCAATGCGCCTGTGGGGTATTACTACTACAAGATGACTTTCGTCGACGACATCAATCAAACTGTTGAAAAAAGCGGTACTTTTATGCTTTTACGGTGAGGAACTATTTCCGTAAAAATAAGTTTTCTCAAGTTTTAAACTTAATAAGTACAGCTATGTTTGGAAATATGGCGGACATGATGGGCCTCATGGGCAAAATGAAGGACCTTCAGTCGCGTATGAAAGAAGCACAGGAGCAATTGGTTTACATTACCGAAACCGCCGAATCGGGTGGGGGAATGGTAAAGGCTACCGTCGATGGGAAAAGAAAGCTGCTTACCCTGGACATTGATAAGGACATCATTAACGCCGACGATAGGGAAATGCTGCAAGATCTCATTGTAGCGGCAGTTAACAAAGCCAATGAGAATATCGAATCCAAAATTCAACAACATCTGCAAAAGGTAACGGATGGAGTGCTTCCCAATATTCCAGGGTTGGATTTGGGTAGCTTTATGAAATAACCGAATACCGAATGACGCCCTCTGTTGCGATTGTAATCCTGAATTATAACGGTCAGCATTATCTCGAAAAATTCCTTCCAAAAGTCATCGAGCATTCCGGCAGCCACGCTATCTGGATTGCCGACAACGCTTCGACAGACCGTTCCCTGGAATGGCTGAATACGCATTACCCGAAGCTGAACACACTCAAAATCAGCGAAAACAAAGGTTATGCGGGGGGGTATAACGATGCACTGCGCCGCATTCAGGCCGACTATTACATTCTGCTCAACTCCGATATCGAGGTTACCGAAAACTGGATTGCCCCGGTGATCGGATTTATGGAGTCGGACCCGCTTATCGCTGCCTGCCAACCCAAAATACGCGCATACGATCTGCCTACGCACTTCGAGTACGCAGGTGCGGCGGGCGGTTATATGGATTACCTTGGGTATCCTTTCTGCCGTGGACGCATTTTTGATACGCGGGAAGAAGACCTGGGACAATACGACGATGAAAAGGACGTGTTTTGGGCCACAGGCGCCTGTCTTTTTGTGCGCTCGTCTGCATTCCACGCAGCATCCGGCTTTGACGAGTCGTTTTTCGCTCACATGGAGGAAATAGACCTTTGCTGGCGGCTGCTTAACATGCGGTTCCGCATTACCTATTGCGGCAAATCCACAGTTTACCACGTCGGCGGAGGGACTTTGCACAAATCCAATCCGAAGAAAACATTTCTGAATTACCGCAACAACCTGATTATGCTCTTCAAAAACCTGCCGAAAGGTCGCAGGTGGAAAACGGTGTTTATCAGGCTGGTGCTCGACGGCATTTCTAGCGTGCGGTTTATGGCCACCGGAGCATGGCCCGACGTTTTGGCTATTGTAAGGGCGCATTTTGCCTTTTACGCGATGATCCCCGAACTGACACGGAAAACACCGCGAACCCGGTACAGGGCGCCGCTTTATTACAGAAGTGTTGTGTGGGAGTATTTTGTGCTGGGGAAACACAAATTCGGCAAGCTCACGGGTATCGAACCCATTAAAGCTCCCAGATTGTAGGACTGTTATGCCGACGCCAATGTTGGTGCAGCTCCATCCAGAACGCTAGCACAAGGTACAGGATAATGGGCGAGCCGAAGGTCATGAAAGTGGCATAGATAAAGTATTTCCGGATGCTGCTCGCTGGAAAATTGAGCTTTTCTCCTAGTTCTGCACAAACTCCAAATATTTGGTTTTCAACGAAATACCTAAACTTGTTCATACCTGCTTTTTGATAATTGCCTCATAATTAGCGAT
>DATMSL010000965.1:0-17908 GCA_035565435.1 Dyadobacter sp.
CTGACAATGCACAAAAGTAGTATGACCGCTACGCCGGCCGTGAGCACATTTGTTTAAACTATGGGAACAAATGTTCAAAAACGGGCTAAAAGTGGCGAATTCAGGGACAAAGTTGCATTTAACCCATCCCGAAGGATGGAGAAATACCCGTTTCCCTCGTCTTTACAGTAAATCACCTTTCATTGCACAAACCTTGATACGAATCCGGCCGTTACTGCACTTTCTGATGAGCTTGCCGTTGCTGTTTGAATGCACCGGACGGGTAGCCGTTGCCCAAAGCGAACCGCCCCGTTTCACCGCCATTACCTCCATGGACGGGCTCTCTTCCAACACCGTAACCGCGGTTCTCAAAGACCGCTACGGACTGCTCTGGTTCGCGACCGACGACGGCCTCAGCAAGTTCGATGGCACGGGCTTTACCGTTTACCGGCATCGGAAAACCGACTCTACCTCCCTGAAATCAAACGATGTTTCAACGCTCTACGAAGATCGCGCAGGCCGCATTTGGGTGGGGACGATCATCGGTTCGCTGCATTTGTACGATCGCCGGAAGGATTCATTCGTCAGAATCAAAGCTTATCACAGTATTAACACCCTATGCGAGGATGCGCAGGGCAAAATCTGGGCAGGTACCACACAGGGCCTTATTGTCATTGACCCGCATACATTACAGATCCAGCCATTCGCTTCCGTTCCCGGCATCCCGCCGCAGGTGGCAGGCAAGCACGTCCACCGGATTTTTCGCGACCGGGACCGGCAAATGTGGGTCGGGACCAGCAACGGGCTTTTCAGGTTTTTAAGTAAACAAAACCGGTTCATCCCCGTTGATTATCGTGGTAGCGAGGGCTATCAGGACGGGGCCGACTTCGTAACGGCCATCAGCCAGGATAGCGCCGGCAATATGTGGATCGGGACGCAACGTGGCCTGTTTACCCTTTCTGCGGACGGTAAACCGGCACGGCGGTTTAGCTACCAGCCGGGGAACAGCCATTCGATCAGCAACAATATGGTCTTCGCGATCGCCGCGCAAAGCAAGAACGAGGTATGGGTCGGCACGGACGGCGGGCTGAATATCATCGACCCGCGCACGGGACACGTCACGCGCCACACGCCCGACCCGCGTACGCCATTCAGCATAACGAATAAGTCTATACGTGCTATCCTCACCGACCCCGCCGGCATTACCTGGCTGGGCACTTACAAAGGCGGTGTCAACAAATACGACCGTAATCTCACGCTCTTCGGGCTGAAACGCTGCGATCCCTACGACCCGTACGGCCTCAGCGCTCCCTTTGTGACGTCGTTCGCGGAACATCCCGACGGCCGCATTTTCGTGGGTACCGACGATGGCGGCGTGAACCTCTACGACCGCAAAACCAATCTTTTCCGCCAATATGCCATTCACGCCCGGAACAAGGCGGCTTCGGCCGGCCTGGCTGTTCTTTCCCTGAAACTGACTGCACCGGATGCGCTCTGGATCGGCACATTTCAGGACGGACTATTCCGGCTGAACCCTGCGACGGGCGGGTACGAACAATTCCTGCAAGGCCCGGAAGTCAATTCTTTGAGTAACAACAACATTTTTTCACTGACCCGCGATAAAAAAGGAAAGCTGTGGATTGGTACAAATGGCGGGGGAGTCAACGTATATCATCCTGATACAAAGCAGTTTGAAAGACTTTTTAGTCCCAACACCTCGTTGTCAAAGCGCATTATCCCGCTCAATGCTTACATCCGCGACATTTTGGAGGACCGGCACGGAAAAATGTGGATCGCCTCCCACGGCACCGGCATCGCCGTTTTTGATCCTGAAAAACGGGTTTCCACCCTGCTCGACCGCGAAACAGCCGCGCTTCCCAACAACAATGTCCTCTCGCTCCTGGAAGACAGTCGCGGCAATATCTGGGCAGGTACCGGCGGCGAAGGGCTCGCATTATTCGACCCGAAAACACGCAGATTTGTCACATACGGCGTCGACGAGGGACTGCCGAGCGGGATGGTCAACAAGGTGCTGGAAGACGCGCAGGGGCGGATTTGGGTGAGTACCAATGAGGGAATCAGCCTTTTGGATCTGCATACCAAGAAATTCACCAACTACACCGCGCATAATGGCTTGCAGAACAACACTTTCGCATTGGGCGCGGGCCTGCGGACGTCCGACAATGTACTGTTTTTCGGTGGTATCGCGGGTTTCAATTACATCGATACCCGCAGCCTGGAAAAGCACCGGGGCCAAACCCAGGTTATACTCCGGGAGCTGAAAGTCGGGAACCGGGCCGTTACATCCGCCGATGCGGGCATGATCGACGCCGATATTTCCGTCGCGCAGTCGATCCGGCTCGATTACAAGCAGAACTTTTCGATCGGTTACGGCGCGCTCAATTACACCAATCCCGAACAGACCAGCTATCGGTACCGCCTCGTGGGACTGCAAAATGAATGGCAGCAGGCCAGCCAGGCTACTACGGCCAGTTACACCAACCTCAGCCCCGGCGAATACCGTTTCGAGGTACAAGCCAGCAGCGATGGCAGCGATTGGAGTTCTCCCCCCACGACCGTCGCAGTGACCGTGAAGCCGCCTTTTTACCTCACCATTTACGCCTACATGTTCTACGTGTTAGCGCCCATTGTGGCCGTGTTCCTCATGCGGCGGCGCGGTATCCGCAGGCTGCACCGGAAGTTCAGGGACGAGCAGGCGCGGCGCGAGACCGAACGCAAACAGGAGCTCGACGGGCTGAAAATCAAGTTCCTGACCAATCTCAGCCACGAATTCCGGACACCTATTTCGCTCATTCTCGCACCAGTGGAAAACATGCTCGCGCAGGAATCGCCCCACCAGCCCCAGATTTCGGCGATCCGGCGCAATGCCAAACGGCTGCTCAATCTCGTGGACCAATTGCTCGATTTCAAGAATTTGCAGGAACAGGAATTAAAGGCCGATCTCCGCCGCGCCGACATTGTACCTTTTATACGCGAGGCCTGCGATTCGTTCAGCGACCTTTCCCAGCGGAAACGCGTCCGTTTCACGTTCGACAGCTCCGTCGCACATTTGCTGATCGATTTCGACGCCGACAAGATGGAACGCATTCTTTTCAACTTGCTTTCCAATGCATTCAAATTTACGCCGGAAGGCGGCGAAGTGGCGTTACAGCTGACATGCGGCACCGACGATGCACAGAAAAACTGGCTGTATATCAAGGTATCCGACACCGGAATCGGCATTTCACCGGAGCATTACGAGAAAATCTTCGAGCGCTTTTTCCAGGACGATGCCGACACCTCGGTGCTCAACCAGGGCAGCGGCATTGGCCTGTCGATCGTGAGGGAATTTGTGCAAATGCACGGCGGATCTATCACAGTCGGCAGCAATGGCGGGAGAGGCAGCGTTTTCACCGTCGGGCTTCCTTGCGAAACCTGGGTGTTCGACCCCGTCGAAATTGCGCCTGCAGCCTCCCTCTCCGAACCTGCTATTCCCGAAAGTGTCCTGAAAACGGCAAGCAAGGCCCCGCAGACCGATTTCGATGAAATGCCCCGGATACTGATCGTGGAGGACAATGCGGAGTTCAGGCATTATCTTAAAGAAAACCTGGAAACGCATTACCGTGTGCTGGAAGCGGCCGACGGCAAAGAAGGCTGGCAAAAGGCGTTGAGCTGCCATCCCGAACTGATCGTGAGCGATATTGCCATGCCCGAAATGGATGGGCTCGCGATGAGCGGGAAGATCCGGTCCGACAAACGGACGAGCCATATCCCGATCATCCTCCTTACGGCATCGAGCGGGGAAGAGCAGCAGTTGAAAGGGCTAAGCTCCGGCGCGAACGATTACCTGACCAAGCCTTTCAATTTTGAAATACTGAATGTAAAAATCAATAACCTGCTGCTGCTCAACAGGCTCCTTAAAAATGTGTATTCGAGGCAGATACAAATGACAGGCCACGATGAGGCCATCGAATCCGGCGATGTGAAACTGCTGCGCGATATGCTTTCCTACATCGACGACAATCTGAATTCGACGCAGCTCAGCGTCGAGAACCTCGCGCGGCACGTGGGTATGAGCCGCGGTACGCTCTATACCAGGGTGCTGGAAATCAGCGGACAGAGCCCGATTGAATTCATCCGGTCGATCAAACTGGAAAAGGCAGCGCTACTGCTCGAAAAAAGCGATATGAACGTTTCGCAGATCTCGTACACGGCCGGGTTTGCTACGCCCAACTATTTCACGAAGTCGTTCAAGGCCAAATTCAATATGCTGCCTTCGGAATACAAGGCGATGAAACGAAAACCATTATTACACGAATCCAATTGAATTATAACACTTTAAATAATACCGGATTGTTCCGCATGAAGCTTTCAAAACTACTGACCCCGCTCCTCCTGTGCGCGGCCATGCCCCTGTACGCGCAAATCCGCCTGCCCAAGCTGATTTCCGATCATATGGTTTTACAGCGTGACCAGCCGCTCAAAATCTGGGGCTGGGCTTCGCCGAAGGAGCATATTACCCTTCAATTTGACCAGAAAACCTATAAAACCCCGGCAAATGCAGCCGGGAAATGGGAAATAACGCTTCCTGCGCATAAAGCAGGTACGGGCTATGCAATGGTTTTGAAAGGCAGGAACGAAATCCGCCTGACCGATATCGCATTCGGGGATGTGTGGCTGTGCAGCGGGCAGAGCAATATGGTGATCAACATGGAGCGCGTGAAGGAGCGGTTTCCGGCCGATATTGCTTCGGCCAACTATCCCGATATCCGCAACTTTTTCGTACCGACGCTCACCAGCCTGAATGGCCCGGCGGAGGATTTTCCGAAAGGTGAATGGAAAACGGCCAGTCCCGAAAACGTGCTCAGCTTCGGGGCCGTCGCCTACTTTTTTGCGCGGGAGATCCATGAAAAGCACCAGGTGCCGATCGGTATTATTAACAGCTCCGTCGGCGGAACACCCATTGAAGCCTGGATCAGCGAAGGCGGTTTCAAGGATTTTGAAAACATCCGGAAAATCATTTCTCGAAATAAGGACACGAGCTATGTGAACGCATTCGCCCGCATCGTGAACGCTGTCCCACAGGAGCGCACGGCGACGGACGCGGGCCGGGCGGAGCATTGGGAAAACACTGAATATCAACCCAAGGGATGGCGGAATTTCAATATCCCCGGCTACTGGGAAGACCAGGGCTTGAAGGCGCTGGATGGCGTGGTGTGGTTTCGAAAGACGATCGATATTCCACAGAATTGGACTGCAAAAGTCGTGAAGCTATACATGGGACGCATTGTGGACGCCGATGAAATGTATGTCAACGGTCAGAAAATCGGTAATATCACCTACCAGTACCCGCCGCGGCGGTACGAAATCCCCGGCGGCCTGCTCAAAGCCGGGCGTAATACCTTCGTGATCAGAGTTACCAATTCATCGGGTAAAGGCGGTTTTGTGCCTGATAAACCCTACTTCATGACCACTGGCAGCGACACCATCGACTTGAAAGGAACGTGGCAGTACAAAGTCGGGGCTGTTTTCCCTGCCGGGCAAGGCGCGCCGCCAGCGCGGCTCGTGCATCAGAACCAGCCGACGGCGTTGTACAATGCAATGGTCGCACCGGTTTTGCCGATGAAAATCAAAGGATTCATATGGTACCAGGGCGAATCCAACACCGGTAATCCTGAACCCTACAATGCATTACTTCCGGCGCTGATCAACGATTGGCGGACGCTTTGGCACGACGAACATTTGCCTTTCCTCGTGACCCAGCTGCCTAATTTCCAGGATATTGATTACACCCCGGCAGAAAGCAATATCGCATTGCTGCGGGAAGCACAGAACAAGGCACTCACATTACCCAACACCGCCGTGGCCGTCACCATCGACCTCGGCGAATGGAACGACATTCACCCGCTTAATAAGAAAGATATCGGTAAACGGCTGGCATTGGCTGGGCGAAACCTGGCTTATGGTGAAAAGGATATCGCCTATTTTGGACCTGTGCTGAAATCACACAGCATTGCAAACGACAAAGCCATATTGACCTTCGATCACGTGGGTGAGGGCATCGTTGCATCCGACAACGAACCGCTGCGTTGGTTTGCCCTCGCGGGCGACGACAAGAAGTTTTATTGGGCCCAGGCAGAAATATTCGGAAAAGACCGGATTGTTTTGCGCAGCGAACAAGTGAAGGCGCCGAAGTATATCCGCTACGCCTGGCAGGACAACCCCGAAGGTGTCAATTTTTACAACTCGGCAGGCCTTCCCGCTTCGCCATTTCGCACGGACGGCCAGGATTCGGTCGCTATTCAACACCATTAAATCTTTCTAAACCGGACTATGAAAACTTTTACCTGCCTGTTTATTGCGATTGGTACCGCCTTCTCCGCCTCCGCGCAATTCGGGCTCACGCCGACGCAGCGCGACAGCCTTAACAAGCTCACAGCCGCCGACCACGCCAATATGCTGCAACAGCTCGGCATCGCCCCCGCTCAGCTGCGGAAAGGCCCGTCGGGAAATCCGAAAGACCCGAATGCGGCCAACAGCTCCGAGGCGAAAGTCAACAAGTATACCCTGCCCGATCCGCTGGTTTTCAGGAACGGGCAGAAAGTAAAAACCGTCCGTGAATGGACCGAAAAACGAAGGGTTGAGATTGCGGCTGATTTTGAGCATGAAATCTATGGCAAGCTCCCGGCTAACATTCCTGCTGTAAACTGGCAAGTATTGTCTGCCAAAGACACGGTGATAGGTAACCAGGCGATCCGGCAGAAAATGCTCAAAGGCATTGTGAATAATGCTGCTTTCCCGACAATCGGAGTAGAGATCAACCTGCTGCTGGCCACACCTGCCGGGGCCGGCGCGGCGGTACCTGTGGTGCTGGAATTCGGCTTCGTGCGTTCGCCCTTTAATCCGGGACCTGTCAAACCCATCGGTCTGGGCTCTCCCACCGAACCCACCTGGCAGGAGCAGCTGATTTCGCGGGGCTGGGGATATGCCATTATCGAGCCGTCAAGCATTCAGGCCGACAATGGTGCCGGGCTGACCGCCGGCATTATCGGGTTGGTAAATAAAGGTAACCGCCGCAAACCCGACGACTGGGGAGCGCTTCGTGCATGGGCCTGGGGGGCCAGCCGGGCGATCGACTATTTCGAAACCGATAAGGATGTGGATGCCAAACGTGTGGCGATCGAAGGGCTGTCCAGATACGGCAAAGCGGCCGTCGTGGCCATGGCATTCGAGCCGCGGATTTCGTTGGGTTTTATCGGCTCATCTGGTGCGGGCGGCGCCAAAATTCTGAGAAGAGTCTTCGGCGAGCAGGTCGAAAACCTGGCTTCGACGGGTGAGTACCATTGGTTCGCAGGCAATTTCATCCGGTATGCCAGCGCTCGCACACCCGACGACCTGCCTGTGGACGCGCATGAGCTCCTCGCATTATGCGCGCCGAGACCCGTGTTCATCAGCGCGGGGTCGCCGCAAGTGGAGGGGCAGTGGATTGATGCCCGGGGGATGTTCGAGGCGGCTGTTGGCGCAGGCAAGGTTTATACATTATTTGGTAAAAAAGACCTCGGTACCATGCAATTTCCCAGGCTAGGCACGCCGCTCACCAACGGCGAAATCGCATTTCGCCAGCATGCCGGAGGCCATAGTACCGGCCCCAATTGGAGTACCTGGATCGCCTGGGCATGCCGGTATTGGGGCGATTGCAAATATGATTAAGTACAACTATTCCCGTCGGGCAGCCCGCATGATTGATATGGTCGCCCAATTTCACTTTTTTACATGATGTTATTTACAAAAGCCCTTTTTTCCGGAAAAATTAAGAACGTGGCCCGGCTGCTGCTAATTTTTGCTGCCATTTCAAACCATGCAACCGCTGATGACGGATACCGGCTCTGGCTCAGATACGAACTGATCCCAACTGCGACTGTAAGGACATCTTACAGCAAGTCATTCACTTTCATTGCTACCTTGGGCAACAGCGACATCCTGAATAACGCCGCCAAGGAGCTGCAAACCGGCTTGAATGCGATGCTCGGCAGGCAAATCCCGATTGTGAAAACTCCGGTCAGCAACCAGCGCGGTATTATCCTGGCCGTTTCAACCAGTAATGCACCCGGCGACGGTTATGCCATTCAAATGCAGGGTGCGAATACCGTCATTACCGCCTCAAAGGATGCGGGTGTACTGTATGGCAGTTTTGCATTGCTCCGGCATTTGCAGCAGCATTTACCCGTCGAAAAAGCCGTGGGCCAGAGCAGCCCGAAGATCCAGCTGCGTATGCTCAATCATTGGGATAACCCCGAAGGAACGATCGAGCGCGGGTACGCGGGGTCGTCGTTGTGGAAATGGTACGAGCTGCCCGAAACAGTCGATCCGCGCTACACCGATTACGCACGGGCCAATGCGTCGGTCGGCATTAACGGCACGGTGGTGAACAATGTGAATGCCAGCGCGCGCTTTCTGACTGCCGAGTACCTGCCCAAAGTGGCCACATTGGCGGGCGTTTTCAGGAAATATGGTATTAAAACCTATTTATCCATCCATTTTGCCGCCCCGAAAACGCTGGGAGGGCTGAAAACGTCCGACCCGCTCGATCCGGAAGTCAGAAAATGGTGGGCCGAAAAAACGAAGGAGATTTACCGCGTGATCCCCGATTTCGGAGGGTTTCTGGTGAAAGCCAATTCCGAAGGCGAGCCAGGCCCGCAGGATTACGGCCGTACCCACGCCGACGGCGCCAATATGCTCGCCGAAGCGCTTGCACCGTTCAACGGTGTGGTGATCTGGCGGGCGTTTGTGTACAAGGCCGATCCCAATGCCGACCGCTTCAAGGCTGCCTATGAAGAGTTTGCGCCACTCGACGGGAAATTTGCAAAAAATGTGATCGTGCAGGTCAAAAACGGCCCTATCGATTTCCAGCCCCGCGAGCCGTTTTCGCCGCTGTTCGGTAATATGCCCCGGACGCCCCTCGGTATGGAATTTCAGCTCACGCAGGAGTACATGGGTTTCGCGACGCACTGGGTTTACGAAGCCCCGCTTTTCAAGGAATGCCTCGACGCGGATACTTATGTAAATGGCAAGGGCGCTACCGTTGCCCGCATTATTGATGGTTCGCTGCATCACTATCCATTGACCTGCATAGCGGGTGTGGCCAATACCGGCTCCGACCGCAACTGGACGGGCCACCCGATGGCGCAAGCCAACTGGTACGCCTTCGGACGGCTGGCCTGGGACCATACCCTCAGCCCGGAAACCATCGCACGCGAGTGGACGCAACTCACCCTCACCACCGAAAGCAAGGCCGTAGCCACGATCGGCGATATCATGCTGCGTTCCAGGGAGATTTATGTGGATTACAACACGCCGCTGGGCCTCTCGCGCCCATGGACCGGCAGCCACTACGCCCCTGAGCCATGGCAGAACCGCAGCTCCCGCCCCGACTGGACGGCCATCTATTACCACCGGGCCGATACACTGGGCCTGGGATTCGACCGGACGGCTACCGGCAGCAATGCATTGCAACAATACCGCCCCGAAGCAAGCCAGGCCTGGGCCGATGCCGGCACATGCCCGCTCCCCTATTTGCTCTGGTTCCATCATGTACGCTGGTCGCAGCAACTGAGTTCTGGCCGGACCCTTTGGGACGAGCTCTGCCACCGGTTTTACACCGGAGCCGATTCGGTGCTTTGGATGCAAAAACAATGGGCCGGGGTTCGCACCGCCATTGACCCGGCAATCCATACCGACGTTTCCGGCCGGCTGGTGAAACAATACAAGGAAGCATTATGGTGGCGGGATGCCTGGATATTATACCTGCAGACATTCTCCCGGAAACCCATTCCTGCTACCTATCCGCAACCCGGCAGAACCCTGCAAGAGGTGAAGGAAAGCGTGAACAGCTATTTAATGAGATAAATAACTTACCACTTGAAATGCAGCAGCGATACCCCCTGGCGTGGCAGCTGCATTTCTACTGTGGCCTGGCCATTTTTGGGTTCGATCCATTGTGGGGACGTCAGCAATGCAAGTTGCCCGGCCTTTTCGAGCAGCCTGATCTGTTCAGCTGTCGGCTGTTTGGGGGAGCCCATTGCTTTCCACGCTTCATAAGAGTTGCTGTTTTCTTTGTCGATACGGTAGTGGCAGAGCATCATTTTCTGCGAGGGCAAGCCTTGTATCAGCACTTTGATGGCCGCGTCGGGTGCTGGTATATTGTCGTCGTGGTAGTTCCACACCATGACCGCCGCCGAGTTGGTGCTTTTGGAGGCCATGCCATTGATATCCGCCTCTTTGCGTACGCTCTCGTCCCTTACCCTTTTGAAATCGTAAGCGAGGTTCTGTTTCACTTCCACCCGGTTGCCTTCCATCATCCCAAACATCCGGAACACGTTCAGTACCGGCTTGTCGACGCCGTTGGTGGCCAGATCCCGGAAACCCCGGAACCAGGCCTGATCTTCGAACTCGAACGACCAGCTCACCGCGCCGAGCAGATTCACGCCCCGCGCCTCCGCCAGTTCGTATTTCCGGGCAAAAGACGCCGCCGTGTAGCTCGAATACATGGTACCGTTGCGGTAGGCATTCTGCGGACTTACATCCTCCGAGCAGGCTGCGCATCCCTCCGGGTCGGACTCGCCGATGATGATCGGCAGCTTTTTAAGCGCCGGGTAGGAAGCCACGATCTCGAAACCTTTGTCGAGGTCGCGCAGCTGTGTGCCCATATTCATCTGCACATGCCCCTCCACGATCTTGGGCGCGCCTTTGGCATGATAGGTGATGAAATCGACAGGTGTGCCGGTTTTGCCGGTTACGAAGTTTTTGCCAGCCGTCACGTGGTCGAGGAATTTCCGCATAAAAGCCTCCGACTTGTCCCAGGAAGGACCTGTTACTTCCGGGCCGCCTATTTTCGCGGTGGGTAGTGCCCGCTTGACCGCGTCGGCCGTGTAGTCGTATAGTTTAATGTATTCGTCGACAGTTCCTTTCCAATAGCTGATATTCGGTTCGTTCCAAAGCTCCCAGTACCAGCTTTCCACTTCTTTTTTACCATAGCGGGCCACGGAATGCTTCACCCACTGGTACACCAGTTCTGCCCATTTGTTATAGTCATTGGGAGGGTAGGCCCAGCCGAGGTAAATGTCATTGTAATTATCACCCGGCTTCCAGTGGTGCCGGTACGGCTCGGGTTTCGAGGAAAGTGCCTGCGGCATAAAACCGATCTGGGCGATGGGCTTCATCCCTCTTTCAATATAAGTATCAAAAATTTTGTCGACGATCTTCCAGTCGTACACCGGTTTGCCCTGCGCGTCTTCGGTGTAAGCATTGGTGGAACCCCATTTGAGCGCCGCTTCGCCGTCGCCCGTCACGAGCAGGCTATGCGCACGTACGTACACGGGCACCTTGCTCAATTGTGAGATTTCGGTGAGCAGCTTTTTCCCATCCTTCATATAGGTGTAATTTGGCTCATCGTAGCCAAAAAATGCCCAGATAGGCTGCATGGGGGCTTTTACCTTTGCCAGGTTGACGTCGATCACGACGGGCTGCTGCTGACTGAAAACGGGTGTGGATAATGCCATGCCCAGAATGGCGGCACGGAACACGGCAACTTTGGTTCTTTTGAAAAGCATATGACGGCATTTAAAGCGATAAGGAAAGCGGAACGGTCACAAAATCTATCGGACAAAACCCGGTTAATCTGAATAAAAAAGACGACCTATCACAACCCGATATGTCCAGCCCAGCCATATTGCGCTGCGGTCATAGAGCCGCCATACAGCAATTCATCAGGATAAAACTTCTATAATGGAATTGTAGATGTATTGGAGGTCATCGTCGCTAATGCAATAGGGAGGAACCAGGTACAACACGTTTCCAAGAGGGCGAAGCAGAATGCCTTTTTGAAGTAAGGCTTCAAAAACAGGCTTGCATTGGTTCCGGAAATAGGCATCTTTTCCGCCGTCGCCGATATTCATCGCCAGGATCGTCCCGCATTGGCGGACCACGCATTGGCGGACCACGCATTGGCGGACCACTTGAAGGCTGTTGTGCGCGGCTATACGTGCGCGGAATGCTTCATGCTGCTTGCAGATCCTGGCAATGGCTGCCTGCGTTTCCTCCTTTTGAAGCAGCTCTAAACTCGCCAGCGCGGCCCGGCACGCGAGCGGGTTGGCCGTGAAGGAATGGCCGTGAAATAATGTACCGTAAACATTATCCGTGCAAAATGCCTCATAGATTGCCGCGGTGCAGGTAGTAACGCCTAGCGGCATGGTTCCGCCGGTAAGCCCCTTGGAAAGGCACATAATGTCGGGTTTTTCCGTTAAATGGTCGGCCGCGAACATGCGTCCCGTCCGGCCGAAACCAACGAATATCTCGTCCTGAACGAGCAGGATGTGCCTGGAACGGCAGTAGCGCATCAGGGCATCCAGCTGCGCCGCCTCGTACATCAGCATTCCGCCCGCGCCCAGCACCAATGGCTCGTACACAAAACAGGCGATGTGATCGGCATGCTGATCGATGAAAGCCTGAATTTCCGGCAGGTTTTCCGCCGTGGGCAGATCGATACGGGTCACGTCGAAAAGCAGTTCGGCGAACGGCGCGGTCCAGCCGCTGCGGCTGCTCACGGCCATCGCCCCGAATGTGTCGCCGTGGTATCCTAGCCTAAAGGCCAGGACTAGCGGCTTCTTTTCGCCCCGGTTGTAGGCGTATTGCAAAGCCATTTTCAAGGCTACTTCCACAGCCGTGGAGCCATTATCGGAATAAAACACCTTCTGCTGATTCTCCGGCAGGACCGCCAGCAATGCCTCCGAAAGCGCAATAGCCGGCGGATGCGTAAAACCCGCAAAAATGACGTGTTCCAGCGTGCGCAACTGCTCGTACACCTGCTCAGCGATGTACGGATGGGCATGCCCGTGCAAGTTCACCCACCACGACGAGATGGCGTCAATGTAGCGCTTTCCTTTTTCATCATATAAATAGGTCCCTTCTCCGCGAACGATCGCGACGGCCTCGCCTGCCGTTTTGATGGACGTAAAAGGGTGCCAGTTCACAGCGGTGTCCCGCTGCGCCCAGGTAGTATTTGACTTGTTCATTGTTTAACAGGGTTACCATGCTCCCTGCGCAGCCGGCGGGCGGCACGGGCAATGTTTTGTGGGTTTAATGTTTTGAAATCCGGGATGTTGAGTACCGTCGCCCGGATGTCCGGGTAGGAAAGAATGACGCGCCGGGTGTCCTCGTCGAACGGGCCGTTGAAGATCAGGTATTTTAATGGAATAGACCTTTGCCGGAGAGCCTGGACTGATAGCAGCGTGTGGTTGATGCAGCCCAGATAATTCCGCACGACCAATGCTACGTCCACACCGAGGCTTTCTATCCAGTCGATCACACAAAACTGCTCATTAATAGGCACATACAACCCGCCGGCACCTTCTATGATGAGGTGATTTGCGGTATCGGGAAGGATAAGGTCTTCGGCGGCAATGAATCTCTGCTCTTTCCGCGCCGCCTTGTGGGGTGACGCGGCCAGCCGCAGGCGAACGGCCTCAGCATGAGTAACAATATTCGCGCCGGTAAACCCCGAAACCGTCTTCCGGTCGGAGTGCTTTAAGGTACCGGCTTGCACAGGCTTCCAGTAATCGGCTTTGAACCATTCCGTAAGAACGGCGGAGCAGACTGTTTTTCCCACATCCGTCCCGATCCCGGTAACGAACAAGGTGGTCCTATTCGGCGTCATAGAGCTCTGTTAACAGGTCGGTAAGTTGTTGGATTTCGGCATAGGTATTGAATGCGTGCAGGCTCACCCGCAGGCGTTCGGAGCCGCTCTTCACCGTCGGCGGCCTCACCGCAAACGTGTACAGCGACTGTGCTTCGAGCATTTCCTTCGCGGCGGCCAGCCGGGAAATGCCCGGGTAAGGAATCGCCTGGATCGGGCTCTCTGCACCCGAAAGCGTGGGTAGTCCGGCTGCGCAAAAGTGCCGTACCCGGTCTTGCAGGTCCTCGCGCAGATACGGGTTCATTTTCAGAAAGGTATAATTGTTCCTGATGGTAGCCGCAAAAAGATCCGGCAGGCCGGTGGTGTAAATGAATGGGGCCGCGAAGTTGACCAGGTAGTCTATCACCGTTCCGTGGGACAATATAGCTGCCCCATGTGCGCCCATTGCCTTCCCGTACGTAACGACGGTCGCGAATATGCGTTCCTGCAAATGCGCGTCGCACACGAGCCCGTGCCCGAAAACGCCCATGGCATGCGCTTCGTCCACCATCAGCGAAGCCCCGTAACGCTCGGCGAGCACGACCAGGTCGTGAAGTGGTGCAAAATCACCTTCCATCGAATACAGGCTTTCTACGGCGATCCAGCATTTGCCTTTCGCTTTGGCAAGCCGGTTTTCCAAATGGTCCAGGTCATTGTGCTGAAAACGCATTTTAGCGGCGAACGAAAGCCGGCACCCGTCCAGCACCGAGCGGTGGACAAACTCGTCGAGCAGGATCGTATCGTTCCTTTTCGGTAGGCACGAAAACAATGCCAGATTGGCCATATACCCCGACGGAAACAGCAATGCCCGTTCGGCGCGGTGTTCCGCCGCGATAAAGTCTTCGACGGACAACGTCAATGCCGAGTTCCCGCTCACCAGCCGCGACCCGGTTCCGCCGCGGAGCCATTGGGGATTATCGTGCAAGGAAGCCATCAGCATTTCGTGGCATGCATCGTTGGAGGCCAGTCCCAGGTAATCATTGGAATAAAAATCGGCACCCGGCTGGCAGGGTCGGAGCTTCCGCAGGATTCCTTGCTCCTCCCGGTCGGAAAGGGCTTGCGACAGCAGTGCCAGCACGTCGTCATGCATTAGCCAGCTCGCTTTCCAGGCAGCTCAGCCACTGATTAAACAGCCGTGCCTCCATTTTCTGCAATATTTCGGCGTGTGCCTGCCAGTCTTGCGAGAATTGGCTCAATTGCAAAGTCATTTCTTCCAAATGCCCCTCCTCTTCCGCGATGATCGACTTTACAGTTACCGGGTGCGAAGCCTCCGAGAGTGCACGCTGGTAAACGGGGTATAGTTCATCGGCCCTAACTTCAATGAGATAGGTCACAAACAAATAAGCCGCATAACGGAGCTGCGCTCCCTTCAATCCGAACATGCTTTTGATATATCGGCTGCATTGAATGTCCAGCATGGCGAGGTATTGCCGGGTAGATACCGCGGCAAACAGGTAAGCATCCGAATAGTCGGGGCAGGTTGCCGGACCTAGTTTCGAGATCTGTTTTTTTAAAATATAGGCATGCCTGTGCTCCTCGGCGGCGTGTTTCAACTGAATGATCTCCACCAGCGTGCGGTCTTCACAAGCGGATATCTTTCTCGCGCCGGCGTTTTCCAGGTATGACAGGGTATTCAGCCAGCGGGCATGCAAATGGTCCCGCTGTACTATTCGTCGGATCAGGTTATACATAGCTCAATTTTTGGATCAAAAGTATATCCCTGCCGGACGCTCGGGGTGTACCGGTTTTGATTTTAAGGGTAGTCCGGAGCTGTTCAAAACAAAAGGGACAAGTCCGCACCCCGGCGAACCTGTCCCTTTCATCGAATGTACCGTTACCCGGAGGTATGCCGCTACTCGACCACCAGCCAGGTATACCCCTCCGCCGGGATCTCCACCTTGTAGTCTACCTCATAGTTCCGGCCTACCTTATACGATTGCGCCGCACCTTCCTTGACGCGAATTTTCACCGATTGATCCTTACCCGTGTAATACACAGGCAGCTTCACATTCCTGGTCATCTTCTCGCCGGTTGGATTGTACAGCATGACCAGCCCTTTCACCGGCAATTGCGGGTTCACGTGCATGATACCGTCCCAATCGCGGCCATCGGCACGGCGCAGGTGGATAATGTCCGAATTGAGGATGTCGCGATACTTTTTATACCAGCTCACCACATTGCTCACGGTCTTTTTCGTCTCGTCGGTATCGTACAGGCGGGGGCCGCGATAGCAAGCCTGCACCCCTGCGCCATAATATTGCATCATTAGCTGTTCATACGCATCGAGGTGTTCCGACAGTGGTTCGAGCACTGCCTCCGGGCCGCCGCCCTGGTATTTGGTCAGCGGTACAAAGCCCCATACCATGGAAGGCGTTTCGTTCCAGGTGGCATCGAAGATATTCTGGCGGTTGAGGATCTTCTGCTGCTCGCGCGGGAGTGAAAAGTTTACTTCCCGGTAGCCGAGCGCCACTTTGTTGGTACCGTCAAGGAAATACCAGTCCGGTGCATTTACATAAATGCCGTTTTCGGCGCACCAATGGTAAAGGCCTTTTTGAAGCGCCAGTTGTTTCCATTGAGAGTCGGCGAAGCCTTCGTGGCCCGGGTGCGAGGTGGATGCACAAACGTCGCCCGGGTAAGGCCCGTCATTTTCAAAAATATCAAAACCGGTGTGGCTCATGAATTTTTTGAGTTTGTCCAGGTAAGCCAAGCCCCATTTACTGCCGAGACAAGGCGCATTGCCGAAGAATGCACCGCCGGTTTTGCCGGTTTTAGGATTAATCACATCGTCCTCCTCGCTGATCTTCCGCGAACTGAAAAGCGAATAGCTGCCGATCAGCACCTTTTTGCTATGAGCATAATCGGCCAGTTCTTTCCATTTTTTGAGGTTTTCGGCAGAAATGTCCTCCATATTGCAATGGCTCCCGAAGCTGAGGATCAATGCTTCGTAACCGGTCGCAGCACATTGGTCGATCGCCGTGCGCACCTGTTCGTCGTTTTTGCTCACAAGGTGCATGAAAATCGGGTTAACCGTCGTCCAGGGCGCAATGGTCCGATACATTTTACGGACGGCCATTCCCTTGCGCTCACGGTCGTAGCTGTCCATCAGGAGCTCATACGTGCGGATCGATTCCAGCTTTTCCCCGGCTTTGAGGCGTGTTCCCATCGGTACTTTCGGATGTACTTCCAGCAGGCATGGGGTCTGGTAGTCGTAGTTCACCTGGGAGGTGTAGCTTTTATCCACTTTCCAATGCGTCGCCTGGTCGCTGAGCCCGTAGCGCATAGCATTGTTGAATGCGAAGTTGTTTTCGATGTACAAACCATTCGGCTTGGCCATTTCTTCCGGCTTACCCACTACGGCGCTCTCCTCTTCCGTCACGGCCAGTATCTCGTTCACGACCTGGTCCACGGTCACATCGCCCTTGCTTTTGTTTTCGATCGTCACCCATTTGGACACCAGCGGGATACCATCAAAAATCGCGTAATGCACATACACATCCACGCCCGCCAGCGCAGGAAGCGACGAGCCGAAACGGAATGTCACTTCGCTTCCCGTTGCATTTTTCCTGCTTCCAGCCCAAATGGAAGTCTTCCATTGCAGGTAAGGCACTATGGGCGAGATTTTAAAATCGACATAGTGAAAAGCGCTGTCCGACACTTTCAGCTGGTCAATCCACTGGGGAAGCAGATATGCATTCTCTTTTTGCCCGTACAAACCGCCCACATTGTAAGCGACGCCATTCAGTACCACTCTCGCCTCGGGTTTCACCGCGCGGAGGAGCTGCTGGCCGTTGGTCAGGTTCTTGTATTCAATGCAGGCCAGGTCTGGTTTCAGGCGGAACACTCTCCGCACCAAGCCGTTGGACATCACAATATCACTGCCATTGGCCGACTGATCGATGCGCGCTTTGGCAGCGCCGGCCTCGATAAGCCAATCGGCGGCCGCCGAACGAACCGTTTGCGCCCCGACGGTAAAACTGAGCAGACCGAGTGCTAAAAAAAGGTATTTCATAAAAAGAGAATTGGGAATTTGGTTAAGGGTGGTTTAGATATTTCGCTGACAAAGTGAATGAGAAATATGCCAAATACAAAAAATTCCCACGATTTGCGGAAATCCCCCGTTTCTCTTCCGGCATGATTTTTGTGCTAAAATAGGTCTTACCGATTGCCACCTACCAGTTTAACTTCTTTCGCGTCAGACAC
>DATMSL010000966.1:0-8182 GCA_035565435.1 Dyadobacter sp.
AACTGGCTGCTCGAATTGGGCGGAGAAAATAGAACGATGAACAACCGGGTTTTCGTAAACACAAAACTGGAATTCAATATCGCCAAAGACCTGAACCTGGTGGCACAGGCCGGGTATAACTGGGCCGCTACCGAAGGCAAGAATCAGTACAAATACATTTCGGAAATCTATAACTATACGGAAAGCTATCAATATCAGGCCAACCCTTCGCAGGCGCAATCCTGGTACGAGCGCTCGTTGCGGAAAGATGCCTATTTCAATACGAATGCCTTTCTGGAATATAAGAAGGTGCTGAATAACGGGCATAATATCAGTGTATTAGTCGGTGGTAACTATGAGCGGGATGAGTTCAATTACTTCTCTTCGCGCACCGGTTACCTGGCCAGCAACGATGTGCCTGCATTGGGCCTGAGCTTGGGCGACAATACCACCCGCTCGAATCTCGAAGTGGCCAACCACTGGGCGATCGCCTCCGCATTTGGCCGTCTCAATTACTCTTTCAGGGATAAATACCTTTTCGAAGCCAATGCCCGCTATGATGGTTCTTCCAAATTTGATGCGGCGAACCGTTGGAAATTCTATTCGGGGGTTTCGGCAGGCTGGCGGATCACCCAGGAAGATTTCATGAAAAATGTCCGGCTGCTCGACGAGCTGAAACTGCGCGGATCCATCGGAACCGTGGGCAATCAGACCGGGATCGGATTGTATGATTACATTCAGTTGACGAACCTGAGCAACTCAGGGGCCATTCTGGGCGGCTACACCTCGCGCTCGGTGACGGCTGCGCCTTCGGATACGCTGGTAAGCCTCAACCGCACCTGGGAAACCATCCGTAACTCCAATATCGGTGTCGATTTTGCTGTGCTCAACCACCGGTTAACCGGTAGTTTCGACTATTTCTGGAAAAAGAACAAGAATATGCTGCTGCCGCAAACCTACGCCGCCGTACTGGGCGCCGTGGCTCCGACGGCCAACATCGGGCAACTGAAAGTGTGGGGATGGGAAATGTCGCTGGGCTGGCGGGATAAGGTCGGAGGCGTTTCCTACCACGTCAGCGGAACCCTTACCGACAATAGCAACAAGCTTGTAAATTATGGCGGAAACAATATCGTGGTCGCCGGTAAAAACAAAATCGAAGGATATGCACTCGACTCTTACTTTGGATTGAAGTACGCCGGCCGCATTCAAACGGACGATGAGGCTGCCGCCTACGCCGCGTTGGTACCGGGAAGCAGCATTACCAATATGCCGGGCGCTACGCAAATGATCAAGGGGATTAATATGTACCAGGATATCAACGGCGACGGCAAGCTAACCAACGCCGGTGCCAATCAGTACCTGCTCGGGAAAAAGGACGCGAACGGCAAACCGATCGCAGATGGCGACATTGTTTACCTCGGCAGGAGCGACCCCCGGTATGTGTTTGCATTCAACATGGGTGCCGAATGGAAAGGCTTTGATTTTTCAGCGGTATTTCAAGGTGTCGGCCAGAGAAATATCTACCGCCGTTCCGATTGGAGCACGCCGTTTGGGACGATCTGGCAGGGACACGCCGACTGGTGGGTAGGCAAGACCTGGACACCCACGAATACAAATGCCGAATTACCGATTTTGACGACGGCTACCAACAAGGGATTCGGTAACTATGCCAGCTATAACTATCAGATATCCAACTGGTCGATGCAAAATGGTGCTTATGTGAGGCTGAAAAACATCGTACTCGGTTACACGCTTCCCCAGCCAATTACCAGAAGGGCGAAAATCGAAAAGCTGCGGGTGTATTTCTCCGGAAGCGATCTTTGGGAGCTGACCAAGGTAGCGGATAAGTGGGACCCTGAGCAGACCGACAGGGTGGACGGCGGTGCGCAGCGTTACCCGTTCTACCGGCTGATGACCTTTGGTGTAAACGTGACATTCTAAATCCGAGAAACTGACAATATGAAAAAGCAACTATTCAACTACCTGACCACCGTGTTGGTGACGGCTGTATGCATTGGAGTGCCCTCGGGTTGCAAGGATGCCCTTGATTTGCAGCCGCTTGACCGCGCGTCGGATGTTTCCTTCTGGCAGGAGGCGACCGAGTATAAACTGGCCGCCAATAAATTTTACGATTATTTACGCTCGTTCAGCAATGGAAACGGGGACGGGCACAGCGGATCGGATTTGGGCGCCGACCGGGGTACTTTTGCGAGGGGTACCAACACGATCGTGTCCAATGACGGCAATTATAACGATGCCTACAAGTGGATTCACAACATCAATTATATGTTGGAGAAAGCGAAGGCATTCAAGAACCCGGATCAGATCAAAACCTATGTGGCTGAGGCGAAATTCTTCCGCGCTTACGTGTATTTTGATAAACTGCTTACTTCCTACGGCGGCGTTATCCTGATCAAAAATGTGCTCACCACGGATTCCCCCGAGCTGAAAGCAGCGAGGAATACCCGCGATGAAACCGTTGATTTTATCATCCAGGACCTGGAAGAAGCCATTGCGGACCTGCCCGTGGAAGGCGATATCGCGGCTAGCGACAAAGGACGGGTCAGCAGGGGAGCCGCGCAGGCATTTTTAGGCAGGGTTTGTCTGTATGAAGGTACCTGGCTGAAATTCCGGGGCCAGAGTCAGGCGCGGGCCAATGCATTGCTGGACAAGTCGGTCATTAATAGCAATGCGGTGATTACCGGTAATGCGTATTCACTTTTCAAGCCACAGGCCCTGGGCGATTCGGCATTGAAATATTTGTTTATCCTGGAAAACCAGCGATCCAATCCGGCTAACATTACCAAATCTGCCAATCAGGAGTACATACTGGCCGTGCGCTACGAATCCAATAACCTGCTCAAAACGATACCGAACCAGATTTCATTCGGGGCATTGGGGGCCGATATGAGCCGGGTAATGGCAGATATGTACCTGTCGGCCGATGGTTTGCCTATTACTAAAACCAAACTGCCGTTCAGCCGCGCCCTGCTGAAATCCGAGTTTGCGAACCGCGATAACCGGATGCGCTACTTTATGATGGTGCCCGGGTACCGGTATTGGCAAAATGCCACCAACTGGCACATCAACTGGGATTGGAGCGCTACCGATTTGAAAAACGCGCGTCTTCCGCACGATCCTTGGAGCAATGACATTACCGGGTACAGCAACCAGCAATGGGCGGCCGAAAGACAGGTCCCCAACTCGCAGGAGGGTTACGACTACCCGGTGATCCGCCTGGCAGAAGTTTACCTCAACTACGCGGAAGCAGTGTACGAACGTACCGGGTCCATTAGCGACGAGGATCTGGATAGATCGCTGAACCTCGTGCGCGGTCGCGTGAATAGCGCCATGCCCAAGCTCAGCAATGCGTTTGCCACTGCCAACGGGTTAAATATGCGGGAGGAAATACGTCGCGAAAGAGCGGTGGAATTGCAGGGCGACGGCCTTCGGATGGACGACCTGAAACGATGGTATATCGCGCATATCGAACTAGCGAAACCCGTGTTGGGCGTCCGCTGGGCCGGTACCGAATATGCTACCAAATACACGACAAACCCTCCGGCATTAACGGCCGAAGGCGACGTGATCGCCGATCCTGCCAACGAGCGGAAATTCACGGAAAAGAACTATCTGATCCCGCTGCCTACCAACCAATTGCAGCTGAACCCCAATCTGGTGCAAAATCCCGGCTGGTAGTAAGAGCAACGTCACTTTACAAATTCAGAGTCCAGGTTCCACCCTCCCGAAAACGGGGGGATGGAATCTCTATGGCCCTCCTTCGAAAACTGAGATGAGCGTAATCTGTTAAATTTTACTATCTAAATGTAACAACTATGAGCATTGCAAAATTACCTCATGTAAAGACAGTACTTACCATCATTTTTATGTGCATCTGGCTGCTGTGGGGCGCGCCGCCCCCGGCACAGGCCCAGACGTTTACACACCCGGGTGGGTTGCACACGCAGGCCGACCTGGACCGGATGAAAGCCAAGGTCGCCGCCGGGGAACATCCCTGGATCGACAGTTGGAACAAACTCATCACCGACCCGCAGGCGCAGAACACCTACGCGCCCGCCGCACGTGCAAACATGGGTTCCAGCCGCCAGCGGGCCGATGCGGACGCGCATGCCGCATACCTCAACGCACTTCGCTGGTACATTTCAGGCGATACCACCTATGCCGAATGCGCGGTAAGGATCTGTAACGCCTGGTCTGCGGCCGTGAACCAGGTTCCCACCGGCACCGACATACCGGGTTTGAGCGGTATCCCTATTTTTGATTTTGGAATGGCAGCCGAATTGCTGCGCGTATATCCGGGATGGGCACCGGCGGATTTTTCGCGGTTTAAAAACATGATGGTTACCTATTTTTATCCGGTGGCCCATAATTTTCTCACCAACCATAATGGGTCTTGTATCAGTAATTACTGGTCCAACTGGGATATCAGCAACATTGGAGCCCTTATTGCGATGGGGGTGCTTTGCGACGATCAGGCCAAATACGATGAGGCGGTAGAATATTTCAAAAATGGTCCCGGCATGGGCAGCATCATGAATACTATTCCTTATATACACCCGGGCAACCTTGGGCAATGGCAGGAAAGCGGGCGCGATCAGGAACATGCGCAACTGGCGGTCGGAATGCTGGCGTCTGTCTGCCAGATAGCCTGGAACCAGGGCCTGGACTTATACGGCTACGACAATAACCGCCTGCTGGCCGGTGCGGAATATGTGGCACGCACCAACTTGTCGCTGCCGGTTCCCTATGCTGCTTACAACAATTGCCAGAACGCAAATCAGCTTTGGGTTTCTATCAACGGCATGGGCCGATTGGACGACCGCCCCGTGTGGGAGATGATCTACAACCATTATGTGGTTCGCAAAGGTCTGAGCGCACCGAATGTGAAGGCAATGGCGCAATTGGTAAGGCCCGAACGCGGAAGTGCCGATCACTTCGGATATGGTACATTGGCATTTACCCAAACAGCCGCTGCTTCACCTTACCCGCCTTCGCCCGCTCCTCCCGTACCCGCAGGCCTGAGCGCGACGGCCGGCGTGGGCCGGGTATTCCTGAAATGGACACCCGCCAATGATGCTACCACTACGGGATATAACATATTGCGTTCCACCACGAGCGGAGGGCCTTATACCTCCATTGCCTCCTGGGCCGAGAATACCTATCCGCAGTACACGGACGGGACGGCGGTAAATGGCACAACCTATTATTATGTGATCTCTGCCAACAACCAGTCGGGTACCAGCAGTACCTCCACAGAAACCAGCGCCACACCCATGGCGACGGGCGCATTACCGAACGGTTGGGCAAGGCAGGATATCGGCGCGGCAAGCGCAGCGGGCAGCGCCAGCTACGCCAATGTTTCGGGAGGAACGTATGTTGTCAGCGGTTCGGGAACGGGTATCGGGGGCACTTCCGACTCATTTGGTTATACTTACGGAATTGTAACCGGCGACTTCACCATGACAACCAGGCTGTCGGCGGTGGGCGGAACATTGAGCAAAACGGGCATTATGTTCCGCGAATCACTCGCTCCCGACGCAAAGGCGGTAGTGATGAAGCTGGGCGACGCAGGCTGGCGGCAGGCGGGCGTAGGAACGCGGTCGGCCACGGCGGGCTCGATGAGCTGGGTAGGCGCCAACGACTATACCTGGATTCCGGCCTGGTTCAGGATACAACGCTCAGGGAATACTTTCACAGCCTACCAGTCGTCCGACGGCGAAACCTGGTTTACAATCGGGTCGAGTACTGTGGAAATGGGCAATACCTATTATGTCGGATTTGCCTCATGTTCAGGCAGTACTACGGGAGCATTGGCCAGCTCTACTTTTGATAATGTAACCCTGGCGGGAGGTGATAGCACCGTGCTTCCGGGCCCGACAGACCTGACGGCCCAGCCGGGTAATACGCAAGTGACGCTGAACTGGAATGCCGTAAACGGCGCGGCCAGCTACACCTTAAAGCGTGCGACAGTCAGCGGCGGACCTTATACCACCGTTGCGACCGGTCTTACCGCATTGAATTATATTGATACCGGGCTTTCAAATGGTACCAGCTATTATTATGTCGCTGCGGCTACGAATTTTACGGGGGAAGGTCCCAACTCTGCGGAGGTAAATGCCACTCCGGTACTTGCGCTGGCTCCCGTTCCGGCAGGGGTGACGGCTATCTCTGCGTCTGCCAGCCAGATTAACCTGTCATGGACAGCCAGTTTGAGCGCGGCTACTTATAATGTAAAAAGGGCTACGGTAAGCGGCGGGCCTTATACGACCATCGCCAGTTCGTCCACGACCAGCTTCGTTGACACCCCATTGACGGAGTCTACTACCTATTATTATGTTGTTTCGGCGGTAAATGCGATAGGGGAGTCGGCTAATTCAGCGCAGGTGAGTGCGGTACCAGGCAAGGCCAATTATTACAAGTTCGATGAAATCGCCGGCACCACGGCAGCCGATTCGTGGAGTGCCCGAAATGGCACGCTCGCTTCCGGCGCGACTTTGGTGCCGGGCGTGGCGGGCAATGCCGTCAGCCTGGATGGTACTGCCAACGGGTATGTTACCCTTCCGGTTGGACTGGTCAATTCACTGAACGATTTCAGCATTGCAACCTGGGTGAAGCTGGACGCTTCCGCGAACTGGGCACGTATTTTCGATTTTGGGTCGGGAACAACAAACTATATGTTCCTGACGCCCAAAAACGGCGCTAACGGAACATTGCGCTACTCGATCACCACCGGTTCGGGCGAACAGCAGATCACCACCAACTCGGTGATCCCTACCGGCGTGTGGACGCACATTGCGATGACGCAATCTGGTACGGTGGGTGTATTGTATATAAATGGTGTCGAGGTCGGCCGAAATACCGGTTTGCTTCTCAAACCTTCCAGTTTAGCGAACACAACCCAGAACTGGATTGGTAAATCGCAATTTCCTGACCCGCTTTTGGCAGGTAAAATAGATGAGTTTCAGATTTACAGCCGTGCATTGAGCACTTCTGAAATTTCCAGCCTGATTACCCTTTCGACGCCTCCGTCGGCTCCTGCTCCGTTGTCGGTTACTGGCGGGAATAACCTGGTAACATTGAATTGGGCTGCTCCTGTGGGAGCAAACAGCTACAATGTGAAGCGGGCTGTTGCGGTTGGCGGGCCTTACACGGTGATCGCAAACGTGACCGCGCTCAGCTATATCGATACGGCGGCTGCGAATTGTAATACCTATTTCTACAAGGTATCAGCCACCAACAATATCGGCGAAGGGGCTGATACTTCTCCTGGGGGTCTTTCATTAGGAGGTAAGTTGAGCGGCGCGCTCATCGGCACATCCGGTTCATTTGGCAATGTGGCCACTACTACCAAAACGGCGGCCGTAGATGGCAATCTGGATACTTTTTTCGATGCCCCGCAAGGCAGCGGCTGGGTGGGTTATGACCTGGGCGCCGACGGCCTCAGCGTGATCACACGCGTACGTTACGCGCCGCGCGCGAATTTTCCTGTACGAATGGTCGGCGGTGTTTTTCAGGGAGCCAATACTGCCGATTTCAGTAATGCGGTAACGTTGTTTACGGTTACAGCTCAGCCGGCTGTGGGGGCGCTTACCGAACAGATCATCAGCAATTCCACCCCATACCGCTATGTTCGCTACTTGTCACCGTCCAACGGCTTCGGCAATGTGGCAGAAGTTGAATTTTGGGGGGTGAAAGCCATTTCGCCTGTGATTTTGAGCAATACCGCTGCTCAAAATACCCTGTTTGGTGCAACTTTTCGCTACACGATCGAAGCGACCAACAGACCGGACCGTTTCAGCGCTGCCGGTTTGCCGGATGGTTTGAGCATTAATACCTGCACCGGCATTATTTCCGGTGTATCAACTGTTACCGGCACATTTCCCGTCATTCTGGGAGCGGGTAATGCCTGGGGCACGGATGCGGATACGCTGGTGTTGGTGATCAAGCGGAACCAGACGATTACATTCAATGCTTTAACCAAAAAATTGCTTGGAGATGCGGACTTTGCCCCGGGCGCAACGGCCTCGTCGGCATTGGCTGTAACCTACACCAGCTCGGATACGACAGTAGCCAAAATCATCGACGGCAAGCTGCATATTACGGGAGCGGGAACTGCAACCATTACAGCCGCCCAAACCGGCAACGACCATTATTACGCAGCGGCTTCTGTCAGCCAAATCCT
>DATMSL010000967.1:0-7009 GCA_035565435.1 Dyadobacter sp.
GGCAAGCGGCTTTCCGGAAGTTCAGGGTTTGATGATGCGGCTACGGCCATTACAGGCTACTGGTCGGGAAAAGGAGCCGATTTGCGGGGTTTTTATATTAAAGACGGGAGCGGGTTATCGCCGTCTGGCTCCATTACGGCAGGCAGCCTGACTGACATTTTAAATCTGTCGAATAAGGATGTCAGTTTTAAAGATTTTTACCAAAGTATCGGCATTCTCGGCCAAAACGGGACGGTGCGTAACTTGGGAAAAGGCTCACGCGCGGCCGGTAATATGCATGTGAAGAGCGGGTCTATTGAAGGGACGCGAGCGTTCGCAGGTTATGTAAATGCGAAATCGGGCGCACTGCTGAGCTTTACGATCATCGCGCACAAGTACGTGCCGGGGAGTAACCGGGTAATTTCCGATTCGCTGGTGAAGCTGATGACGTTGATGGCGGAGTTGTGAGGACGATAGCGCGAAGCTCTTGCTTCGCGCAGCTATTATGCAGCCTCTGGCTGCCTTGCGGGATCGTAAATATCATCCGGGATGTTCCGACCGGCCGGAGGCCTGCGAATAGGAGGCACGAAGCAGGAGCTTCGCGCCATTTGTACACTACTGCACGACTTTCTCAATCACCAGATTATGATTGGTATAAATGCAAAGATCAGCAGCAATGGTAAGTCCTTCTCTCACCATTTCCTCCGCCGAAAGATGCGTAGCATGTTTTTTCAATGCCTGCGCAGCCGATAATGCAAAGTTTCCGCCCGAGCCGATAGACGCAATGCCATTCTCCGGCTCCAAAACGTCACCGGTTCCTGAAATGACCAGGATTTCGTCCTTATTAGCGGTAATCATCATCGCTTCCAATTTGCGTAAATAGCGGTCGGTGCGCCAGTCTTTGGCGAGTTCAATGGCTGCGCGTTTCATGTTACCGCCGTAGCCGTTCAGTTTCTCTTCAAAACGATCCAGAAGCGTGAATGCGTCGGCCGTAGAGCCCGCGAAGCCTACCAGTATTTTGCCGCCTTGCAGCGTGCGGATCTTTTTAACATTACTCTTGGCAACCGTGTTACCCATTGTAGCCTGGCCGTCCGCGCCCAGGGCGACAGTTCCGTTGTGCAGTACCCCGAGGACGGTGGTAGCGTGTATTTTCTCCATATTGATATTTTAATGCAAATGTTAGTCGCGTTTGAAACAAAATCCCTCTGAAAACAAAAGTGCCAGACCTTGCGGGCCTGACACTTTTTCATGCATTTGTATGTGGGTTAAACCAGCATGCTCATCGGCTCTTCCAACAGTTTCTTCACTGTGAGCAGGAATTGAGCTGCCGTAGCGCCGTCTACCACGCGGTGGTCGGCCGAAAGCGTTACTTTCATGATGTTGGTCGGGTAAACCGTTCCATCTTCCTTGAAAGCAGCCACTTTCTTGATCGCACCGATCGCCAGGATACAGGAATCCGGCGGGTTGATGATCGCTGTGAACTCGTCTACACCGAACATACCGAGGTTCGATACCGAGAATGTGTTGCCTTCCCAGTCTTTCGGTTGCAGTTTTTTATCTTTCGCTTTGCCGGCCAGGTCTTTTACCTCACCTGAAATGGTAGAAAGCGTTTTCTTGTCAGCCTCGCGGATCACAGGTACCAGCAGACCTTCGTCCACCGCCACTGCCACACCGATATTGACATAATTGTATTTCCGGATTTTGTCACCCAGCCATGCGGAGTTCACGGCAGGATGTTGCTTCAATGCCACGGCGCAAGCTTTGATCACCATGTCGTTGAAAGAGATCTTCGCAGTAGCCACTTCGTTCAGTTGCGGGCGCAGTGCCATGGCCTTGTCCATGTTGATTTCCATGGTCACATAGAAGTGAGGCGCAGTGAACAAACTTTCGCTCAGGCGGCGCGCAATGGTTTTGCGCATTTGCGAAATTGGAGTATCGACAAAATCTCCCGTCGCAGGTGCAGAGGTAACAGGTGCCGTTTCCGCTTTGGCAGCAGCCGGCGCAGCTTGTGCAGCCGCAGGAGCCGATGCTTGTGCAGCAGGTTTGAACTCGTCCACATCGCGTTTTACGATGCGTCCGTTGTCGCCGCTTCCTGAAACCTCGCTCAGGTTAATGCCTTTTTCATCGGCCAGGCGCTTTGCCAAAGGAGATGCTTTTACGCGCTCGTTGGAATCCGCTACCGAAACAGCCTTTTCTGAGCCATTTACCGCAGGGGCCGACGAAGCAGCTTGTGCTGGCGCAGCAGCAGTTTCGGCAGGTGCTTCACCGTTTTCGCGGGCCAGTAAGGCTTCCACATTCGCACCTTCTTCACCGATCACCGCGATGATCGCGTCCACAGGTACCGCGTCGCCTTCTTTGATGCCTACGTAAAGCAGTGTACCATCTTCGTATGCTTCGAGTTCCATCGTAGCCTTGTCGGTTTCGACTTCGGCCAGGATATCGCCTGATTTTACTTTATCACCTACTTTTTTCTGCCATGAAACCAGCGTACCTTCTTCCATGGTATCGCTCATTTTTGGCATGCGAACTACCGCAGCATTGATTTTCTCGGTAGAAGCGGCTGGTTTCGCAGCGGGGGCTGCCGCTGCGGGTTGTGGAGTTACTGTTTCAACAGCAGGGGCGGCGGCAGCCGGCGCGGCAGCAGCCGGAGCTGATCCGTTTCCGTTGCTGGCACCGTCGAGCAGCGATTGATAATCTTCACCCTCAGCGCCCACGATCGCCATGATACCGTCGATAGGTACTGCATCGCCTTTTTTTACGCCGATATATAGAAGGGTACCGTCCCAGTAAGATTCAAGGTCCATGGTTGCCTTGTCGGTTTCCACCTCAGCAATCACTTCACCGGATTTAATTTTATCACCTACTTTTTTGTGCCATTCCGCGATAACACCTTCTTCCATGGTGTCGCTCATCTTGGGCATACGAATTACTTCTGCCATATCGCTTGTTAAGGTATTTTTGTTCTTGGTCGAAATTCAGACTTTGGTCAAAATTACAATAAAAGGTGAATAGGAGAGATGTTTGACATTATAAAATTGCCCCTATCGGTCATTGATGTTCCCTCTTAGAAAATTTACCCTTCTTGTAATGCTTGATAATCAGCGCGGTATGGTTACTTGGCGCAGTTTTGCCAATTTGCTATGCCCTAAACGGCGCCCTGGTAACATGCTTTCACTGCTTTCGGTCGATATATAAATGATCGGCCAAAAGATGTGAATTTAGCCATTCAGCAGCCTCCGGGGCCGGTTTCGGAGTAGGCAGCCGAAGGGTACGGAAAAAGCTGCGGGCGACCCGCATGCGCTTCCGGAAAGTATAGGAGGTTTCACCGAATGCATTCCCCGGGCGTTCTACAGTTATCGTGGTGCATCGCAAACCTGCTCTGGCGATCAGCCCGATGAGGTAAGGGGCGTGAGGCAGATAAGAAATAAAATCACCTACCGCATCCTTTCTCGCCACCATGAAAAGCCCTGCATTCATCGGTATCTTCCTGCCTGAAAACCAATGCACCATTCCTTTGAAAAAATAGGAGGTAACTAGCCTGCCGGGAGACTCATATTTTCCCTGACGTCTGCCGAAAACAACATCCGCCCCGGGTTTTAATGCGTCGATCAGCGTCGGCAGGTTTTCTGGCTCGTCCTGTAAATCGGCGTCCATCGTGGCAACGAGTTCTCCCCGCGCAAAAGCGATTCCTGCGATCAATGCGCTGCTCTGGCCGGCGTTCTTTTTGAGGTTAATAATATGAAAGGAAATGGTCGGCGGCAGTTGTTGGAGGATAGCCAGCGAGTGATCCGGAGAAGCGTCATTGACATACACAATTTCGCAGGAAATAGGCAGCAATGCGGCTACCTGGCTGATCCGCTCGTGCAGGGCCACCAGCGTGGAAGCACTTTTATATACCGGAATAACAATGCTGATCATCAATAACCCTTTTCGTAGTTGACGATATTCAGCAGCGCTTCCCCATGCATGTAGCGTGCGAGGTTTTCTTCAAAAAGCGGCTGCCATTTGAATTCCGGCCCTTCAAGACTGCGGCCTACATGCGGAGTGATCAGTATCCGGGGTTCCGCCCACAACGGATGCGCAGCGGCTAATGGCTCTTCTTCGAATACATCCAGCCCGGCACCGGCCAGTTGGCCTGTTTGCACCCTTTCGAGTAACGCTTGGTCGTCGAGCGTACCACCCCTGCCAATATTGACCACAAATGCCCGTTGGGGCAGTTGATCCAGAATGACGCCGTTCACGAAATGGTGCGTTTCCGGAGTTTTGGGAAGACAAATGATCAGCGCATCCGTATCGGCTAGCTGGGTTTGCCAGTTTTGCTGCCCGAATATTGAAATACCCTGCTCCTCAGAATCCCCGGTTTGGTTTCTTACCGCAGAAACCCGTCCACCCATGGCTGTGATCAGTCGTGCGATCTCCTGCGCGAGGCTACCCCAGCCCAGGATGAGGCAGCGGCTATTGTGTAATGTGCGTAACCTGTGCCGCTGCCATGAATGTGCATACTGCTCGTCGCGAAGCAAATGGATATTGCGGAAGAGCGCCAGCAGCAGCGTGAGGGTATGTTCGGCCAGTTCGGCATCGTACACACCACGGGCGCAGGTAAGGGTAATGCCTTTGTCGAGAAGCAGCTGCTTTTTAGTTAATATAATGTCTACTCCCACCGAGTTGGACTGCATCCAGCGGAGCTTCCTTGCAAAAGGGAGGCTCTGGATAAAATAGCGGTTACCCAGCACGATCTCGGCGTTTTCGATGAGTTGCTGTGCTTCTTCCAGTGAGTGTGCAGTGGCTATTTCCCGATCCGGCGCGGCTTGTTGCAGGCGCTGCAAATGGGCCTGTACCGGGTCATACATCAGAAGGATCATGCGTGGTGCGGATTGGTGGTCCAGCTTTCGACCTGCTCCCGGAATGCGTGGAAATCGGCAGATACTTCCTCCTGCGATCGCCTGCGGGCTTCATCATAGGCTTTCCGGATATGATGGACCATGTGTTCCATGCTATGGTTGGCGTGGTCTTTGATGAATGTGCGGCGCAGGAAGCTGAAATCGATCCCCAGACGGGCATATTCGTTGATCAGGTATTTGCTGGCGATCGGCATGCCATTAGGCGGGTAGGTCACACCTCCCGCACCGAGCGGTATTTCGAACTGCCGGCGAATGTCGGTTACCGTGCCATTCATGAGCGGGACGAAAATGTTCCTGCTGTTTTGCTGAATATGCAGGTCGTTGAGCCCGATGTAGGCCCTGCGGAGCGGCAATTTGCTGAGTTCGATGGCGCAGTCGAGTGCCGAGGTTGTTTCGATCAGGATGTTAAACCCGGCCCGCCCGCCGATCATTTGCAACGTGTCGCGGGCTTCGGCAACTGTCCTGACCATCGGCAGGAAGATCTCATCTGCCCCTGCGCGCAACGCGAGCTCGACCTCCTCGTAGGTATACTCTGATGAGAAACCGTTGATCCTGCAAATCAGCTTGCCTGCCGGCGTCACTTCCCGTATGCGGCACAGATCTTCATAAGTGTCATAATTGATCTGTGTGTCGAAATTTTCTTGCCTGAGCTTCTTTCCCTGGTTCTCCCAATCGACGATGATACCGTCCACGCCTGCTGTGATGGCCGTTCGGACGATCGCCGGGTCGGTCGAGAATAGAAAGAGCTGGAAATGGTTGTGTAAATGTTGTTTCACAAGCCTCTTGTTTTCTGTGCAACGATCAGGCAACTGGTACCAAATGGGATTCTAGTTTTCCTTCGGATGGCGTTTACCTCCCAGCCCAGCAAACGCCTCAGTAAACGCGCTGTGGCAGGGCGGCCAGCCATGTGTTCGTTCCGTTTCTTTTCCGGAGTGTTATCTTTTTTAATTCCGAATTTTTCGGGCAATACCCGCGCAAGCCACATAGGTGCCCATACGAGCGAAAAAAAATAGGTGGCATAAGTCACCTTGAAACCCGCTTCTGCAAGTAATGCGGTGAGCTGTTCCAGGGTATACCGCCTGAAATGCCCCAGCTGCACGTCGTTTTCCGACCACAGGCTCTGAAATGCGGGTACCGTAAGCATGATCCGTCCATCGGGAGTGAGCAGCCGGTTGATATTTTCAAGGAAGGATTTATCGTCACTGATATGCTCCATCACATCGAAGAATCCCGCTGCGGGAGCTGTTCCATTAACTTTGGCTACATATTCCTCCAATGTATTCTGGATCGTCGACCGGATTCCTCTCTTCCGGGCATTCTCGATCCCGGTAGCATAGGGTTCGACCAGCGTTACGTTGTAGCCTGCGTTCTGCATGGCCAATGCGGTAATGCCGTTGCCACCTCCGATATCCAGGAAATCTTTGGGAAAACCGTTCGCTTTCATAGCCTCTACCAGGCACCCGTTCCGGTGCTGATACCAGAACGACATGTCTTCCATTTCAAAACACACCGAGTTACCGTCGTCCGGATAGGAAACAAGCCACTTTTCTCTTTTTTCTTCAATCATCTTTTTTCTGCTGTGATGATCTGGAAAGGCAGAAAAGTGTTCAATCCCGGAATTTTTTCCAGGACGGGTTCGCTTTTCTGGCCTAATGTGGTATTAGAGAGGAAGGGCGGGTAAAAGCCAAATCTTTTCATATTCAAATTCCTCCAACCGGCGTAGTCCATTGCGCTGAACAGCTTCTTTTTGGTCATGTCCGCAACACCTTTGTCCCCTTCCCACGACATATCCGGCGTCAGCGCGATTTGCAGGTAGTAAAGCGGGTTGTAGGCGTTCGGTTCGAGAAATACCAGTTTTCCGCCCGGTTTGCATATCCGGTACATGGCCTGGAAACAAGCATGCAGGCTATGAAAATGATGAAGGGCCATGAAGCCCATTACCACATCAAACTGGTCGTTGAGCTCCTCGGGCGCGTCCAGAATGTCGGCGGCGTGGAGTTTGACGGGAAACTTGTTGTCGTTGTAGACCAATAGCTGCTGCAAAAGGAATGGCGACAAGTCGAGCCCCTCCACCCGGTAACCCTGAGCGAGGAAGTTCAGGGTGTATTTCCCCATTCCACAGGCCACGT
>DATMSL010000968.1:0-4058 GCA_035565435.1 Dyadobacter sp.
GTGAAACTGCGGCCCGCTCCGGGTATTTTGTCCCTGGATTTTGTCGAATCCATAACCCCAGTCGATACCGAGCAAACCGAACGCCGGCATGAAAATCCTCGCGCCAATACCCGCGGAGCGTTTCAGGTCGAACGGATTGAAATCGCTGTAACTACCCCAGTTGTTACCGCCTTCCGCAAAACCGAGCACGAAAATCGTGGCCTGAGGGTTAAGCGAAACCGGGTAGCGAAGTTCCATTACATATTTGTTATAAACAATACCTCCACCTGACGCTGGATAACCATTCTGCGCCAGTGGTCCAACTTTCTGATCCTGGTACCCGCGAAGACCAATAATATCCTGATCCGCGAGCGAGAATGTACCCTGACCAGCCAGACCCGAACCACCCAGAATGAAGCGACCGAACGGGCTGTAACCAACCTTGTTTCCGTACGCGCCCAGGAAGCCCATGTGTGCACGGGTACTCATCACGAGCTTACCTACGATCGTCGCATAGTAGCTCGCATCGAACATCCATTTGTGGTATTCAACCCACCGGTAAGTATCGGTTTTATCGGAAAATGCTTTCTTCCTGAATACCGAGTAAGGTGGTGTGAAAGTAGCGCTCAAAGAGATGTTACTACCGCTTCTCGGAAATTGGAAATCACTCAATGTGTTCCGCGAGATGGTGGTATTGAATGAAATGTTGTTCGAGGTACCCTTGCTGTAACCGATCCGGAAAATGTCAAGGCTATCGAGGCGGTAGCGCTGGTATGATAGCGAGTGCGTCATCACGAGGTTCCGGTCCGGCTCTTTCAAACGACGGCCGAGCGACAAGGTAATACCATTGTTATAGTAACCTCCCCGGTAGCTTACTTTTCCGCCTCCTCCGCTTGTGTTGTAGCCATAGTAGGAGCTCAGATCGGTCATACGATAAACTGTACGTTGGAATGACACACCGAAGTTGATCGGCTTCTTACCGCCCAGCCATGGTTCGCTGAACGATAGTGAGTACGTTTGATACTGCTTACCATTGGCCTGGAAGCGCAACGAAAGCTTTTGTCCGTCGCCGGAAGGCAACGGGCGCCATGTCTCGCGGTTTGGAATATTCTTGATGGAGAAGTTATTAAAAACCAAACCAAGCGTTCCCACGAAACCAATGTAACCGCCCCAACCACCGGAAAGCTCGATCTGGTCAGATGGCTTTTCCTCTACGGTATACTCGATATCCACAGTACCGTCGGCCTGGTTCGGAATCGGGTTAATCTGAATTTTCTCAGGATCGAAATAACCCATCTGCGACAGCTGGCGCTGGGTGTTGATGATCTCCGTCTTGCTGAATTTCTGACCCGGCAGCGTAAATAGCTCGCGCAATACAACGCGGTCGCTGGTCTTGGTGTTACCGTTCAGGAGAATGCGGTTGATGGTCGCCTGCTTACCTTCGAACATGCGGAGCTCCACGTCGATCGAATCGCCTTCAACAGCTCTTTCGGTAGGTTCGATGTGGAAATAGAGGTAACCGTCGTCCATGTAAATCGAACTGACGTCGGAGCCTGGAATACCGTTGATTTTCTTATCCAGTTCCTCCGGATTGTACACATCACCTTTCTTCACACCCAGGCGATCGCTCAGGTATGCGGAGGTGTACAGGTAGTTCCCCGACCACGTGATGTTGCGGTAATAGTATTTCTGACCTTCATCGATCTTCATGTCGATACTGATCGTCTGATCGGCATTTTTGATCGTATCGAACTCGATCACCGCGTCGCGGTAGCCGTTTTTGCGGTAGTAAGCAATGAGTTTCTCTTTATCCTCATCGTACTTTTTGGGAATATATTTGGATGGGTTGAAAAGGCGTCCAATGCGGCGTTGCTTGGTACCTTTCATTTTGCGTTTCAGCGTTTTATCGCTGATAGCCGTATTGCCTTCGATGTTGATTTTCTGAATCTTAACTTTTTTGCCTTTGGTAATGGCAAAGTTCAAAGTAGCCTGACCACGGGTCGAATCGGGGATTTGGAGGACTTTTACTTTGGTATTATAAAAACCTTTGTCCTGATAATATTTCTTGATAACCAGCTGCGTGTTCTTGATAATCGTCGGCGTGATCACGCGGCCTTTGATCAGCTTCACCTTATCGTTCAGCGTCTCCCGCTCACCCTTGCGGATGCCCGAGAATGACACCTTGTAAAGCCTCGGACGTTCTTTAATGTGGATATTCAGCCAGACTTTCTCACCTTCAATCTTGGTAGCCATGATTTCCACATCATCCAGCGTACCGAAATCCATCATTTTCTTGATAGACGAGGTTACAGCCGGCCCTGGAATGCGGATTTTGTCGCCCGGTTTCAAACCGGAAATGGAGATCATCGAGTTCGGGTCGAGGAACTGGGTACCCGAAACGGTCACTTCTGCAATCGTGTACTCTTTGGGATTAGCAGGATCAATACCCAGATTGGTCGGAGCGGCAGCAGGTTTTGCACCTCCGATGCCTACACGCTGCGCCTGCACCGAAACGCAGCAGCACAGCAGGATTATTGCAGAAAGGCCTTTGAGATGTGCTAATGATTTATTCAAATTTTTCACTGGGTTCATATAATTCTACTTAGCACCATTCGCTTTAATTTGTTCACCCGTTTTGCCGAAGCGTCTTTCGCGGTTCTGATACGAAAGTATCGCCTCGTACAAATGCTCCCGGCGGAAATCGGGCCAGAAAAGATCCTCATAAAAATACAGTTCAGAATATGCCAGCTGCCAAAGCAGGAAGTTGCTGATCCTGTGGTCACCGCCTGTCCGCAGCATCAGGTCCACCTCGGGGCGGCTGCCCGTCGACAAATTCCCTGCTACTACTTCTTCATTGATTTCTTCGGGTAGCAAAACACCGTTACGAACGTCCTCGGCTATTTTGCGTGCTGCCTGCGTAATATCCCACTTGCCGCTGTAACCCAATGCCAAGATGAGATTCAGGCCCGTATTGTTGCGTGTCTCCCAAATAGCTTTTTCGAGTTGGTTCTGGCAGCTCTTCGGAAGGCTTACCGTGTTCCCGATCGTGTCGAGCTTCACGTTGTTTTTCATCATCGTAGGCAGCTCATTACCGATCGATTGCACGAGCAGTTCCATCAGCGCTCTTACTTCAAACTCCGGGCGTGCCCAGTTTTCGGTTGAAAAAGCATACAACGTCAGACAAGAAACCCCGAGCTCCGCACATCCTTCCGTCACTTCCCTCACTGCCTTGATCGCATTGCGGTGACCAAATACACGCGCTGCTCCCTGGTTTTGGGCCCATCTTCCGTTACCGTCCATGATAACGGCTATGTGTTTTGGCAGATTGCCCGTATCAATGAGCTCCTTCATTACTCCTGACTCCTTTTAACCTTTTTTAACAAAACAAAAACGACATGTTCGAAGCGCTTGCCGTCGGGAATGATTTTCAGCCGCTCCGGGTTATTTCAGGAATCACTTTGCCAGTAAACAAATACGCAGCAACCTGTCAATGTGTGCCGAAAAACTGCACAATTCATTCCTGCCCCCGTCACCAGCCTATCAGAAAGCCCTGATGGACAACGCATTAACCTCCAAAATAACAATGGAAATTTAAACGAGGGCGCAATTTAGGAATAAGAATCAGGTCTACAAAATGAATATTCCGGTACAATCAGGGTGTAATTCGATTAATTATCAAGAAGATGGCGGATCGCGTCACCATACGTACTCCCGCTGGTGACTTGCGAAGCTTTGCGGTCGCGCATCACGATCACGTATTTGCCGTTGAAGTGTTTCTGGATTTCCTTGATATGGTGGGAGTTGACAATACCGGCCCGGCTCACGCGCAGGTAATGCTTGGGAAGCTTCTCTTCGAGCGATGTAAGCGTGTAGTTGAGTAAGTACTTCTGCCCGTCGAGTGTATTCAAAAAAACGTATTTCTCTTCCGCTTCGAAATGCGTGATCTCCGTCATCGGGATCAGCAGAATGCGGTCGCCGGATTTCACCGACAATGAAAATATCTCCTTTTTCGGCTTCATTTCTTCCAAAAGCCGCAGCAGGTTTTCGGAATAGGGATTGTAACTGCTCACATTGCCGTT
>DATMSL010000969.1:0-19940 GCA_035565435.1 Dyadobacter sp.
GACGATAATCGGCACACACTATAATGGAAGCCCTCATTCGGAGAATCAAAGAAATCGCCGCTGAAAATGAACTAGGATTTACAATTACGCTCCCTAATTGTGAGTTTGTTACGTCAGGTTATGTCGTCGCCATGCTGGACACGCAAAACTCTTTTGGGGACGAGGGACTAAGAAGGGTGATTGAAATGCATCGGATACTGCCTGAATTATGGGCGGCTGGAATGACGAGGGGCTATTTTACTGGGATGCTGTCTACATTATTCATGATCGCGAACGGGCGATTGAATTAGGTAAAGCCAATGAGCAGATTGCGATATATCACATTAAAAATGACGACGTGATACTCATTTAAATCTATTAAAGCTATTCACTCGCATTATATTAATAGAACTTCGATTATGGAAACTATTGTTAAAAACATACATCTAATCAAGGATCTGACTACCGCCGAAAATATCAGGAAGCTGGAAATAGGCGCTTTGCAGCACCGAAAGTTTGCCAGGATTACCTTTAAAGTATTGTCCGTTCGTGAAGGGACGCTTGAAATACAGACAATTCAAACCAAATCCCCCCATGAGAACCATGCCAACGAGGAAAGGTTGATTCTTCGTACGAAGGAGCTGTTTTTGCATTTCTTTCCGGACTATGAAATTATAGTGACCGCGATTCCATATCAGGGGAACCCGACCGAAAAAGTCACACCGGAATACATTCGCGAAGCGATGAACAGCTACGACATCAAGGTAAAGGACATTGTGGACGAAACCGGTATCGATAAAAGCAACGTGAGCGCCTGGGTAAATGGCACACGCTCGATGTCACAGCCTGTCAGGGCGATGTTCTATTACTACATCTGGCAGAAGGCGGCGGTAGTTGCAGGTAATGCGAAAAGCGCGTAGAAATTGTATTACTCCAAAACCACCACCTTCAATTTCGAAAGTCGCGCAATCTTCTTGAATTCGGACTTGTTAAAAGTGTAGAACTCGCTGCAATGCCGTTCGGCGATGGCAGTATGGAGGCAGTCGTTGATATGTTGAAAACCTATGTTCTTACAAAGCGATATGACTCGTTGCATTTCCGGTATTTCGTAGCTTACGGGCGTCAAAGCCAGAAAAGTTGTTAGGGTTGATTCGATATCCTGTTTTGTTAACCCCAGGCGATTTAGAACATAGACTGTTTCCTCTAAAGTAAGAAAAGACACTTTGAGTTTTTCCGAGGAAATTACCCTGTCAAAAATATCCTTTGCCAACTGATATTTTGAAACATCTTGCGGAACCAGGAAATGAATCAACACATCTGTGTCGAGGTAAATCATAAATTTACTTCGTCAGCAAGCTTAGAAATATCAATGCTGGGATCGACCTTTACGTCTTTAAACTGCTCACGAAGCGCCATTAGGGACATATGCAGGTCTTGGTGGTCGTCGGGCTTCACATCTCTACAACGACTTTGATCTCCCTGTCACCAAATAGTTTTCTGAGCTTATCAAGAAAGCCCGGCGTGAGGTTTGAGGCATTTAATTGAAACGTGTGCTGCACAGCTTTATGGAATTGCTTTCTCAAAAATAACAATCCCATAAAGCCCGTACAACTCAAAACGGGCTCGTTGTCCGTTTGATAACTGAGAAATGATCAGAAGCTAAGCCACAGAAAGCATCCTGCGGCTCAATGCACTTACACGTATTCCTTTCAGATATTTGGTGCGCTCATCAATTTCGTTTTGATAGCGGAAAGTGTAGCCCGGGCCGGCAGCGCGTTTGAATTCACGGGTGACTTCCCGGATTTGCTTACGGGAGATGCCGCTGTATTCGAGTTGAAGCAGTTGGGCACGTTCCGGAGTGGATTTCTTGAGTTTCCAGTATTGCGGATGGTTAGGCCCGATCGGCTCGCGGAAATCCGTGTCGTGTTTATCCCGGATAAGAAATTCGTATTCGATGATAATTTCACTGCGGTTACGGGCCACCTGCCCTCTCGCAATGATCCTGGCCTCCCGGCCCACGCTCAGATGAAATGTCTTTTCTAATATCATGATGGTTTCCAGTTAAATAGGAGTTGATGTCCTTCGCCTCCAAAATTCCATTCCAGCAACAGTCGGTTTACTTTAGAGTTATTAGTCTACTTATTTTATAGACAAAGTAAATTTAAAATCATCATTCTTCAAAGTCTTCGCTGCAAAAGTTCATTCCGTACAATGAACAATTGGCTTTGTACATCAAATTTCCCGATCTTACCGCATTCTTAATTCCTTACCCCGATCCTTTTATCCAATGAATACCCGTTTTGCCGCGTGGCAGTACTGTGTGATCCTTCTGACCACGCTTCTCCTGAACTTCCCCACTCTGGGGCAATCTCCATCTAAAAACAAGCCTAATATCATCGTTTTCCTTGTCGACGACATGGGCTGGCAGGACACCTCGGTGCCATTCTGGAACAAATCCACCGACTTCAACCGCCGCTACCACACGCCCAACATGGAACGGCTCGCGCGCGAGGGCATGAAGTTCACCAACGCCTACGCAATGCCCGTTTGCACACCTACGCGTGTGAGCCTGATCACGGGCGTGAATGCGGCGCATACCCGTGTAACGCACTGGACATCGCCCGACAAGAACAAGAATACCGACTACGCCGATCCGACGCTTAATGCAGTCGATTGGAATATCAACGGTTTCAGTCCTGTTGCCGGCGTGGAGCATACTTTTCATGCCACTGCACTGCCAGAGGTATTGCGCCAGAACGGCTACTACACCGTTCACAGCGGCAAGGCACATTTTGGTTCCGAGGGAACGCCGGGGGCAAATCCCCTCCATGCAGGGTTTGATATCAATATCGCGGGAAGTTCGATCGGGCATCCGGCAAGCTATTTGGGCCGGGCTAACTACGACAGCCCTATTAACGGAAAACCCAACCGCAATGCAGTGCCCGGTTTGGAAGCCTATCACGGCACGGATACCTTCCTGAGCGACGCGATCACCATTGAGGCCCTCAAAGCGATCGAAAAACCCGTAGCCGATCAAAAACCTTTCTTCCTGTATCTGGCCCATTATGCGGTGCACGTGCCGCTTACCGCCGACCCGCGTTTTCTGAACAAATACCTCCAGGCGGGATTGGACAGCACCGAAGCTAAATACGCGGCGTTGATCGAAGGCATGGACAAGAGCCTCGGCGACGTGCTCCACTACCTGGACGAGAAAAAGATCTCGGATAATACCGTGGTGCTCTTTATGTCCGACAACGGCGGCCTGAGCACTACACCGGCACGCGGTGGCAAGGCCTGGACGCACAATCTGCCCCTGAAAGCAGGGAAAGGATCCGTTTATGAAGGCGGTATCCGCGAGCCTATGCTCGTGAAATGGCCGGGAGTAGTAAAAGCCGGCTCTGTCGCGGATCAATATGTGATAGTGGAGGATTTCTACCCCACCATCCTCGATATTGCAGGCATAAGAAACGCGAAAACTATTCAGAAAATAGATGGAAAAACATTTTTGCCGATCCTGAAAAACCCTGCGTTCAAAGACGAGAAACGAGGACTCGTGTGGCACCATCCCAATCGCTGGATCGCCGCGGAAGGCCCTAATATCCACTATGCCAGTGCATTCAGGCAGGGCGACTGGAAGCTGATTTACGATTACCGGCAGGCAAAACTCGAACTTTACAACCTGCGCGACGATATCGGCGAAGCGCACGATCTGGCCGCCTCCAACCCTTCGAAAGCGAAAGAACTGGCGAAACTTCTTACCCAGCAACTCAAAGCCTGGAATGCGCAATGGCCTACTTTTAAGACCACGGGCAAGCCAGTACCCTTTCCCGACGAACTAGCGCTTCAGCAATAGAACAGGTTCCAAAACAAAACACCTTCCAGGAAGCCCCGGAAGGTGTTTTCGCTTTACTCAACGTGTACAAACGATTGTACGTCAGACTGTACATCAAATGAACATGAAAATATAATGCCTGTGCCCGCCAATGTCATACAAAATCTGAGCAAACGGCTGATCATCCTTCACCATCGGTATTTTTCATCTTCATCAGCAGTGAATACGCATTGCGGATCACTACTTTCGAACCGGCATCGATCCCGGCCCCGTTGATCTGTTGAAACCCATCCCTGACCGTTCCAGGCTCGATTTCGACCATTTCGAAATTGCCCGACTCGCGCTCGACGAATACAAACGACTTGTTCTCCCAGCGAACTACCGCATCTTCCGGAACCGCCAATGCTTTTCTGCGCTCTATCGACACCTCGCCATTCATAAACATACCCGGTACGAGCGATGCGCTGTACTGATCGAAATGGCAATGTACTTCTGCCATTCTGTCATCAGTCAGGTTTTTCCCGATCAGGATGATTTCGGCGGCAAATTTCTTCGCAGGGTCGGCATTGGCGTAAGCGGTAACTTGCTGACCTACTGACAGCGCATTCAAATCTTTCTCAAACACGCTCAGTGCCAAATGAATATCCTTAGGATCCACGAGCTCGAAAAGCATATCCGTTGGTGCAGTGTATTTACCCACATTGACATTTACCTTCGAAACAAACCCGTTGATTGGCGAGAGGATCGGGACGGTTTTGGAAATATTGTCCGGGTTGAGCTTTTGAGGCGCTATACCGATCACTTCCAGTTTCCTGGCCAGCGCATTCATCAGGATTCGCTCGGTTTCCATTTCCGCCTTAGCCTGCTGGAAAACCTTGTCGCTGGCTGCTTTGCTTTGGTTCAGATCTTTTTGCCGTGCATATTCGTTTTCTGCAAGCTCGAATTTGGCGCGTGCCGTAAGGTAATCCTGTTGGAGCTGGATAAACTGCATATCTTCCAATTCTGCAAGTACCTGCCCCTTCCTGACCCGCATCCCGGGGAGCATTTTAGTGGATTTGAGATAGCCGCCCAGCGGAAAACTCAGACTGATGGTACTTTGCGGCGGCACATCGATCTTGCCCTGCAAGGTTAGCTTTCCGGATATGTTTTTCAACACCGGGTTGCCCACTTCAATCCCCACATTGCGAATTTGCTGCGCATCGAACGATACCAGCCGCATCACCGGTTCGCCCCCCGCCGTTGCGGCGGTATCTGCTGCCGGCGCGTCGGCCGATTGCTGCTCTTCCTTAGGGCTGCAAGAAAGGCTGGCCCAAAGCACCGCGGATATTAAGATGTATGTTTTCATGATGTCTTATTGATTATTCAAATGGAGTAACTGGATCACGGCCTCATTGTAGCTGACCAGCGCATTCACATATTCACTTTTAATGGCAATGGACTGCCCCGCGAGGATCACCCATTGCAGGTAGTCGATTTCCCCGGCTAGAAACTGGCGGTCGGCGACGGTAATGATCGTTTCGGCATTGGGCAGGCCTTGCTGTTCGTAGTAGCGCAGGTTTTCGGCAAACTTCCGGACTTGCTCCTGCGCATTGCGCCATTCGGAGCGTAACCGCCGGCCTGTTAGCTCGGCGTCGTTTTGTGCGCGCATCCACTCGATGCGGGCAGCCGCAATTTGCGCGGTATGCGCCTTGAAAAAGATCGGAATATTGACCCCCAGACCGTAGTAACCAAACCGGTCCTTTCCCGTCAGATTCACCTCCTGTCCATTCAGCAACTGCGTTCCGCGGAGGCTCTGGTTGTTGTAAGCCGCCGAAAATTCCGGAAGCATTTTGGATTTCTCGGTCCGGTAACGAAAATACGCCGACTGTGTAAGCTGTCTGCTAATCTCAATTTGGGGCAAATCCTGCACCGCTTCGATGCCGGGCATATTCAACGCATTCATGCGGGAAGAGGTCCATTGCGGCGTGTGTGCCACGGAGTCCTGTAACCAGAAATTGAAGCGTTCGAGCACTATACCGAGGTCGTTCCGCACGAGGTTGAGCTGGTTGGCGATCTGCTGTTTCTGAGCGCTGGCAGCTGTTTTTTCGAGTACATTGGAAGCGCCGCGCTCGAAACGGAGGTTGGATTTACTTTCGAAACCGGTGAAAATACTGTCGGCATAGAGCAGCAGTTTCTCACGCTCTTTCAATACGGCATATTCATAAAATACCTGCCGCACGCCCGTCCGAACTTCCTGCTCGCTAAGCCTCGTCCTGGCTTGTGCCGCGAGGTAGTCCGCTTGGCGGGCTTTACGCTGGTTGCTGTACACCGAGGGGAACGCGATCGTCTGGCTAATCCCAATGCGCGTATCATTATTCGGGCTGTTGAACTTGCCGTAATCGGCGCTAATGCCCGTTTTCGCGATATCAAACGCGCTGCCTCGCAGCTTATCTGCGGCTTGCTCGCCCAACCGGCTTCCTTTGATGCTCCGGTTGTGTACCAATGCCTTTTGCACCGCTTCGTCCAGGCTCACCGGGCTGTTTTGAGCTCGTACGTTGCCTGCAAATGCGAGTAAGAGTCCTATTACAGCGGCGACACTGCGTGGCTTCATCTCCGGCTTATTTTGTGAATTAAACAATAAATACAAGGCGGGTAAGACAAACAATGTGAGCAATGTCGCCGTCACCAACCCGCCGATAACCACTGTAGCCAGCGGACGCTGCACTTCGGCCCCAGCCCCATTGCTGACCGCCATCGGCAGGAAACCGAGCGACGCCACAGCCGCCGTCATCAGTACCGGGCGTAACCGGTTGCGCGTGCCCGTCATGACCAACTCCCACGCATCGGTAATGCGGCCCTCCTTTTTGATCCGGTTGAATTCCGATATCAAAACGATCCCATTCAGCACCGCCACACCGAACAAAGCGATGAAGCCAACGCCCGCCGAAATACTGAAAGGCATACCGCGCATAGCCAGCGCAAATACGCCGCCAATGGCCGACAGCGGAATGGCCGTATAAATGAGCGCGCCGTCCTTCACGGACGAGAACGTGAAATACAACATTATGAAAATCAGTAAAAGCGCTACCGGTACCGCGATTCCGAGCCGTGCCTTGGCCTGTTGCAGGTTTTCGAATGCGCCACCATAGGTAATGGAATAGCCGCTCTCGAACTTGATCTTCGCCTCGACTTTCTGCTGCAACTCCTCCACGATCGACTGCACATCACGCCCCCGTACATTAAATCCGACGATGATGCGCCGGCGCGTATCTTCGCGCTGGATCTGGTTCGGGCCCTCGATCTCGCGCACTGCTGCCACCTGGCTAAGCGGTATCTGCAAACCTCCTGGCGTCGATACGAGCAGATTCTGCACATCGGCAATGCTCTTACGCCCTTCCGCGCCTACACGCACCACGAGCTCGAACCGCTTTTCACCTTCGTAGATCTGCCCGGCGGCGGCACCTGCGAATGCGGCGTTGATGGTTTTGTTGAGGTCGTCGATATTCAAACCATATTTGGCGATCTCGGCGCGATTGAAATCGATCACGATCTGCGGCATACCCGTTACTTCCTCCACGTACCAGTCAGCCGTACCCTCCACGCGCCGGGCGATCTGGCCCAGTTGTTCGGCATAGGCCGCGAGCTTGTCAAGGTCTTCCCCGAATATTTTGCAAACCACATCCTGCTTCGCGCCCGTCATAAGCTCGTTGAAACGCATTTGCACGGGATATTGAAAACCGGTTGTCACGCCCGGAACGACCTCCTGCGCCGTAGCAGCCATTTTGGTGGCCAGTTCCGGGAAAGTTTTCGCATTGGTCCATTCCGATTTGTCTTTCAAAACGATGATCATATCCCCGCCTTCGATCGGCATCGGGTCGGTGGGAATTTCGGCGCTGCCGATGCGCGATACTACTTTGATTACTTCCGGATAATCCTTTTTCAACCGGTCGGAGATGCGGTTGATCGCGTCAATGGTGGTACTAAGGTTGGTACCCACCAAAAGGCGTGTCTCAGTAGCAAAATCGCCTTCTTCCAGTTGCGGGATAAACTCCCCTCCCATTTGGCTGAAAAGCAGCACCGCACCGCCGAAGAGTACAAACGCCCCCGCGACCATCGCGCGCTTGAAACGCAATGCATGCATGAGCACACGCTCATACACACGCTCGATCTTTCCCATAATCCGGTCGGACCAGTTGGGCGTATGACTGATTTTCTTGCTGATGAGCAGCGAACTGATCATCGGCACATAGGTAAGCGACAATATGAACGCACCCAGGATCGCGAATGCGACCGTCTGCGCCATGGGCTTGAACATCTTCCCTTCAATGCCCGACAGGGAAAGAATCGGTAAATACACAATGAGAATGATAATCTGGCCAAATACCGCCGCATTCATCATCCGGCTGGCCGAGCCCGACACTTCGTCGTTCATCTGCCGCTGGTCAAGGCTGCTTATTCCCGTGTATTTAGGGGAAGTATGCAAATGGTGCAGGATTGCCTCGACGATGATCACCGCACCATCGACTATCAGCCCGAAGTCCAGTGCACCCAGGCTCATCAGGTTGCCGCTCACCCCGAACAGGTTCATCATTGCCACCGCAAAGAGCATCGACAGCGGAATCACCGACGCCACGATAAAACCGGCTCTCAAATTTCCCAAAAATAACACGAGCACGATCACGACGATCACGGCCCCTTCAAGGAGGTTATGCTCTACGGTGCCAATGGCGTTGTTCACCATTTTGGTACGGTCGAGGAAGGGCTCAATTTCGAGGCCTTCCGGCAAAGTCTTGCTGATCTCCGCGATCCGCGTTTTGACATTCCCGATCACTTCCGAAGAGTTACCGCCTTTGAGCATCATTACGATACCGCCGGCCACTTCTCCATAACCGGCCATCGTGAGGGCGCCATAGCGTATCGCAGGCGCGAAACGCACCTGCGCCACGTGGCTTACGAGCACCGGCACGCCAGCGCGGTTGGCCACTACAATTCGGTTAATGTCTTCGATCGAACCGGCCAGCCCCAGACTTCGGATGTAAAGCACGGTCGGCCCTTTTTCGATGTATGCACCACCGGTGTTCTGGTTGTTGCGGCTAAGTGCGGTGAGCACGTCGGTAATGGTAAGTCCCATCGCTTTCAGCTCCGACGGGTCGACGGCCACTTCATATTGTTTCAGCTCACCGCCAAATGTGGAAACATCTGCTACGCCGGGCGTACCGAGCAATTGCCTGCGAATGAGCCAGTCCTGTGTGGTACGCAGGTCGGCTAGCGAGTATTTCTTTTCAAAGCCTTTTTTAGGTTTAACAACGTATTGATAAATCTCCCCAAGCCCGGTCGTAACGGGCGCCAGCTCGGGTTTACCGGCCGTTTCGGGCATATCCACCTGCGAAAGGCGTTCGGTAACCTGCTGGCGCGCCCAGTAGATATCCGAATCGTCATCGAAAACAATGGAAACGAGCGAAAGCCCGAAGCGCGACATGCTTCTGCTTTCTTTGAGCCCCGGAATATTAGCCGTGGCCTGTTCGATCGGAAAGGTAATGAGCCGCTCCACGTCCTCGGTCCCGAGCGACGGAGCGGTGGTGATAATCTGCACCTGGTTATTGGTGATGTCGGGAACGGCATCGATGGGCAACCGGGTCAATTCATAGATACCGTAGGCAACCCACAGCAGCATGAATATCCCGATCACCAGCTTGTTCTCCACGGAGAACCTGATGATTCTGTTCAGCATATTAGTCGGAAAATAAATACACGTATACGCGCACGGCTACCTGAGCAGCACGCACGGACATGGCAGGGCGCAGTCGGCCCCGAATTTGGTGTATTTATGCCCGCGGAGGACGGAAGAGCGAACCGAGCACGGTACTGTAATCGACCTGCGGCACGGCGGGGCCGTATTCGGCTTTGACAGGGAGATAGACCCTCTTAAATGTAAAAACGGGAGTATTCGGGATGAAGATGAAGTTGGAGGTATGCGCTTCCACCTTTTTAAAAGGCAATTGCATGTCCTTATCGTCGTCGTTGTCGTTCAGGTCCTTTCCGAGATAATGCATGGAGAGGAAATCGGCGAAGGTGATTTCATGGTTGAGCGACTGGTGCTCGGCGAAATGTTTGAGAAGCAAAGGAATCTTGTACACCTGGCAGAACGAAGTCGTGTCCAGGATAACCATAAATAAAATGATATTTCGCAATAGCCTTCTCATGGCGGTAAAAGTAACTCACGGGATCGTTAAAGTCAACCGCGAGCCGTTTTAAAAAGCATTCCCGAATTTCAAACTAGGCAGAAAAGCAACGTGCCGACCGATGGTCGGCACGCATTTCAATTGAAAAGTACAAATTTCTTCAAGCTTACTCCCATTTAGCTAGCGGCCGCCTCCGGATCCCTGCAGGGTAGCCAGTTTCGATTCATCATCCGCAATTTTCTTTTTTAACGATTCGATGTTCTTGTTCAGCTTTTCAAGGTTCTGGACTGCCCGCCGTGCCCGCTTGGCATCGCGGTTGGCCGAACCCGCACTTTTGCTCGCACGTCTGGCATCTTTCTTATCCTGCGGATTATTGCCTAGCTTCTCAGCCGCTATCTTGTTTTCTTCGGCAGATTTGCGGGCTTTCTCAGCGGTAGTCGCTACATCTTCGGTTTTCTGAGCAACCTGATTTTCCAGTTTGGCCAGTTCAAGCTTTCGGTCGTTCAGCCTTTTGCTGACTTCGAGTACTTGTTTCTGGTCTTTCAGCATGTTGATAGAGTCTTTGGACACCACCTGGGCCGATAATGACATTGTGATCAGCAAGAGTCCCAATACTCCTACTATGTCCCTGATTTTCATAATGGTTTTTAATTTAAATAAATGATAGGAACCTATCCCACGCAAAAATTGTGCCTGGGCGCGTGGCTAAATATAATGTTCTTGCAGGAATCAAACAATGATTTTCGGGGTTTATGGATAACGTTCCCGCGAGTCCGGGATCACGCTTATTATTCATCAAATCATCGACAAATTGAAAAATATGCTACGCTGGCCCCGTCTCGGGCTTAGTCTTGGATTAGCTTTTCTGCTCACTTCCTGCGACGACCTTTTCCAGTACAATCCGAACGAGGAAACGCTGCTCGACCGGGACAAAAATCTTACCGCCAAGAACATTGCAAAAATCAGCCAGCTTACCGTTTCCGATACCACGCGGTTTATCCTGATGGGCGACAGCCAGCGATGGTACGACGAATGCGAAGATTTTGTGCGGAGTGCCAACCAGCAAAATAATATTTCTTTCGTGCTGCATGCGGGCGACATCTCCGATTTCGGCCTCACCCAGGAATTCAAATGGGTGAACGAGATCATGACCCGCCTCAAATACCCTTACGTGACCGTGATCGGTAATCACGATATTGTCGCCAACGGCTCGGCCACCTACCGCAAAATGTTTGGTCCGCTCAACTATTCATTTGGCTTCGGACGCGACAGGTTCATTTTCGTCAATACCAACTCCCGCGAATATGCGTTCGACGGCTCCGTTCCTGATATAGCCTGGCTGAAAGCACAGCTCGCCCACAACCCCGCCCACCAGAACACGATCGTGGTAGGCCACGTCCCGCCATTCGATGCGGATTTTGACAAAGATCTTGAAAAGCCCTACACCGAAGCGCTCGCGAGCGACCCGACCGTTAAATTCACCCTTTACGGTCATCAGCACAGGTTTTATGAAGGCCAGTTCTACGACGACGGCGTGAATTACCACCTCACTACCTCCATGGGTGCGCGGGGTTACATGGTCGTTTCGACCTGGGAAGGCGGTTACAGTGTTGAACGGGTCAATTTCTAAGCCATGAAAAAGTATTTGCTATTATTGCTCTTGTTACTCAGCATCCGCGGCACGGCGCAGGAAGTTGGCCTTAGCCCGCGCCGCCCCTGGTACTTGCCCGACCATCTGAAATTGCAGTTCGCCGGTAATATCGGCTTCCTGTCCGGCGGCCCTGGCTATGTTTCGCGGAACAAGACCCTGGAAACCGACCTGCTTTTCGGTTTTTTACCCCAAAAATACGGCGGTGACGCGCTGGTAACGACCACACTCAAAACAACCTATTCGCCATGGCGTATCGGGCTGCGGGACAACTATTACATCAGGCCGTTTTCGATCGGAACCTACCTGAGCTACACCTTCGGACCGCAGTTTGATACGAAATGGCCCTCCTACTACCCCGCGGGCTATTACTGGTGGGCCACCGCTATCCGGCCAGGGGCCTACATCGGCGGAAAGGCCGGGCGAAACGTCGTGTTGAACAACCGACGGAGGTCTTTTGAACTCTATTACGAGCTAGGCACTTATGACCTACTCATTATCAGCTACGTACAAAACAAAGGCTTCCTGAAACTCCACGACATCGTGAGCCTTTCGCTGGGCGTAAAGTTCGGTTTCGATTAAATGCGTTCGGTTTTCGAGGAAATATCACGGATAATTTCATCAAGGGAGTATGCCGAGGTCAAAACGTGGTCGAGCAACTCGTTTTTCTCGGTATCCGAATGCTGGTAATTGCGGATCAGGTCTATCAGGCCCATCAGCCTCGCGAGCGGCGCGCGTATTACGTGCGACTGCATCCAGGCGATCTCCTGTAATTTGTGGTTGCGTTCTTCTATTTCGCTGATATATCGCAGACGGTCGGTCACATCGTGTCCGATCGCAATCCAATGCGTATGTGCTCCGCGCGCATCCGCCACGGGCAGCAGCGACAGGTTAATGAAAAATTCCACGCCATCGCGTGCGTAGCGCAACGTAGCGCCTTTGAGCGCTACCCTACTGTAAATGGCATCTTGCAGCCTGTCGAAATCATTCCGGGCCGGACTGAAACCTTTCAGCAATGCCGGGCTCTTGCCCACGATCTGCTCGGGTGAATGGCCCGTAATGCGTGTAAATGCGGCATTGACATACAGCACTTTGAGCCCGGAAATATCACGCGGATCGGATTCTGCAATAAGCACCGCGTCGTTGGTATTGGTGATTACCGATACCAGCAGCCTCAGTTCCTGCTCTTCCTGGCGGGCTTTGGTGACGTCCCGCAACACGCCGATCATTCGGGTGGCTTTTCCCAGCCCGTCGCGGCGGATGTAGCCGATCTCCTCTACGTAAGCATATTGGCCATCGGCTTTCATGAAGCGGTAGTCAATAATCCATTTTTGCTGCTCCGGGTCGGCGAGCTGTTTTTCCAGGCTCGCCCACACCTGCTCCCGATCGGACACGTGCACCCGCTCAACCCACCGCACCAAAGGGTAATGCGATTTTTCCGGTTTGTTCCCGAAAAGCCTGTAAAAGCCGTCGCCCCATTCGATATGATCCCGCGCGAGGTCCCAGTCGTAAATGGCGTCGTTGGTGGCCATGTTCACATATTCGTGCCGCTCGTTCACGTCCTGCACGAGCTCAAAATTCTGCCGGTTTTCAAAAATTACTTTCAGGATCGAGGCTACACGCTCGATGACTTTCAGCTCGTCTTCGCCGGGCACGGAGATTCGGTCGTAATATATGGCAAAGGTCGCCACTACTTCGTCCCCGACGATAATGGGATGAGACCAGCAGGCACGCAGGTTATGGGGCAATGCAAAGTCCCGGTACGTGTCCCACCGCGGGTCAGTAACAATGTCACTGACGATCACTTGCTGTTTCAGAAAAGCCGCCGTACCGCACGAACCCGCATTCGCTCCTATTGCCCTGCCGTTTATCGCTTCAACATAGTCGGACGGCAGCGAAGGCGATGCCAATGTGTGCAGCTTCCGGTTTTTAACGGCCAGCAAGGAACATTTCGAATACGGAAACATCGCTTCCACACCACGCACATATTTGTCGAGCACACTTTCCAGCGGCGTACCTTTTACCGAATTCATTTCCAGCACGATCTTTTCGAGGTGTTCGAGGTTTTCGAGCCGCTTAGCCTCGGTAATGTCAACCATCAATCCCCTCAATGCAACGGCCCTGCCGCCTTCCAGGATTACCGAAACCACATCTTTGATCCAAACCAGGCTGCCATCGGCTTTCACCATGCGGTAGTCGAAGGTGTGGTTGCGCAGCTGCTGTGTTTCGCGGTGGCAATAGCGGACAGCCTGATCACGATCATCGGGATGAATGTGATTTTGCCAGAAAGATGGGTCCGCAAGCCATTCCTCGGGCGTATACCCCAGAATATGCTGAACCTGGTCACTGATAAAACTAAATTCGAAATTATCCGCATCGGCCTCCCACACAATGCCGTCGACGGTCTGCACGAGCGACTCGAACTGCCGGTGCGACTCGACGAGTTCCTGCTCCACTTTCTTGCGTTCGTCGATGTCGTGAATAACCCCGTAAATCCGGGTACAAACCCCTTCTACAATTTCGGACTTACCCGTCACCCGGACCCATTTCTCGGTGCCGGTGCCAGTCACAATAACCAGTTCGAGGTCCAGGACCTTGCCGGTTGCTATTGTATTTTGCACGGCTTGCATAAATGCATCGCGGTGCTCGCCGGGACGGTAAAATTCCATTGCAGTTTGAAAACCGGGCTGGTAATCGGCGGGTACGTCGTGAATTTCCTTCACCACATCCGACCAGTTGATGACCTCGTTGATCAGATCCGCCTCCCAGCTGCCTATGCGGGCAATGCGGAGCGTTTCATTCAAAAATTTTTCGGAAGTAAATGGACTGTGCGTCTGCCGGGCTATGGTTACCTCGGTTACGTCCATTACGGTGCGGAGAATACACACGATTTCATTGGCCTCATTCCTGACCGGCGTATTGGTGGCCAACAGGTATTTAACGTCTTGCCGTCCCTGGCTATCCGGCGGCAGGATGTACTTGGTAGCAGGCGATTGGTTGGGCAATCCGTCTGCTACCAGCTTTTCGAGCAGATTGTTCCAGGGCGGTACACGGTTGTAGGGATTATTGGGGAATGCTTCATAGAAACCCTTACCAACCAGTTCGTTACGACCTTTGCGCACCATTTCAAGATATGCTTCGTTTACCTCGGTGATGGTAAATCGGGGTGCATCCGGAAGCACCACCATGCTGGGTGCCGGGAGAAATTTAAATACCTGACTCAAATAATGGTCGATCATGTCGTTTGTCGGCCCCGAAAGACCTGATGCACAGTTTCCCTAACGATAGCAAATAAACGTCACCTCCATTGCCACCGGGCCGAAAAGCCTATTGTTCGTACAATTTAAAGATATTTTCGGCGAAAAGAGGCAATATAATCGCTATATTGGGATTGAAGCCATAAATATGTTTATGAAAACTATTCTACCTCTCGCCGCCTTGTCGTTGCTGACGGGCCTTGTCGCAGTCGAACGCCGATCGCCCGAAAAGGCCCTATCCCCAGGTACCTCCGGTGAAATTGCGGTATGCGGTCCCTCCTACCAGAACCTTCCGGCGCTCATGCTGAACGGAAAGTATGTAGTGGCACTACCGGGCTGGGGAGATTTCTCCTACAAGGTTTCGACCAGTTCCGATAGCTCCCAGTTCTACTTCGACCAGGGGTTGAATATGTATTATGGCTATCATTTCAAGGAAGCCGTGGCCTCGTTCCGCGAAGCCGGCCGTATTGACTCCACCAATGCCATGGCGTTTTGGGGGCAGGCATTGGCGATGGGCCCTTACTATAACGCGGCACACTTATACACCAAACCCGCCGAAGTAGCGCAGGCACTCGCCACAATGAACAGCCTGACCGCACACGCCACCGAAAAGGAGAAGCTGCTGATCGACGCCATGAATGCCCGGTATTCCGACGACCCCTCCGACGCCAAACGGGCCGAACTCAACCAGGCTTATTCCGACAAGCTCAAAAAACTGGTTGCCGATTTCCCCGAAGAAAATGAATTCAAACTGCTCTACATCGACTCCCAGATGCTGATGCACGCGTGGGATTTCTGGAAAAAAGACGGCACGGCTAAACCCTGGACACCGGAGTTGGTCGCATTGTGTGAAAAAGCGCTGAAAACGGACCCGAAACATCCGGCAGCCCTGCATTACCACATTCACCTTACCGAGGCCTCCAAACGTCCCGAAGTGGCCCTCGCGAGCGCGGAGGCATTGCGCGACCTGCTCCCGGGCGTGGCGCACATGGTGCATATGGCCAGCCACGAGTACGAGCGCAACGGCCTCTTTACCGAAGGCGTGGAAGTGAACAACCTCGCCGACGACGCACTGCAGAATTATGATATGCTGGCTAAAAATCTCTCGCTCGCCAAGCATTCCCCGCATTACTTTGCGGTACAGACCTATTGTGCGCTCAGCGCAGGTATGTACAGCGAAGCCATGCGTTATGCGCAGCGCTGCCGCCGGAGCGTAGCGCCGAAACCTGAAACCACTTACGATCAATATCTTTACATGCTGCCGGTCATGACGCAGGTAAGGATGGGCAAATGGCAGCAAATCCTTTCCGACTCGGTGACGCCCGACTCTAAATGGACCTATGCCAGCCTGCTGTCCGATTTTGCCAAAGGCATTGCATTTGCCAACACAGGCCGCCCCGATTCGGCAGCTGCCCGGTTAGCTTCATTGAAACTCAAAATTCAGGACCCGGTTCTGACAAAACGAAGAATCCCATTCAACTCGCCGGTGGAGATAGCCGCCATTGCGGGAAAGATATTGGAAGGCGTAACGGCCATGTCGCAGAACCAGCGCACGAAAGGCATTGCCGCTTTGGAAGAAGCCGTCAAGCTGGAAGACCAGCTCATTTACACCGAACCAAAGGACTGGCCGCTTCCGTCCCGCCAGTTCCTGGGTGCTTATTTGCTGAAATCGGGTAAACCGGCGCTGGCCGAAAAGGTCTACCTCGACGACCTGGTTTTCAATCCATCCAATGGCTGGTCGCTGGTAGGCCTATCACAAAGTCTGAAAGCACAACGCAAAACCAGGCTACTGGCAGGCATCAAGGCAAAATATGAACGTGCATTCGCCAAAGCCGAGCAGATTCCGGCAGGTTCTGTCTTTATCAGGTAACTTGCTTATCTACCTTATCCGGGATTGTATATGAGTGCGTTCAAACTCGGCCGATCGGGCCGGAAAACTGTCTTATCCGCTACTTTGGTTGCCGGTACGCTCGACATCCTTGCCGCATTTCTGGTGTATGTCATCATATTGGAGAAAACCAGTCCGGCGCGCATACTCATGTCTATTGCCAGCGGGATTTTCGGCAAAGCCGCCTATTCGGGCGGCACACCGATGATCATTACCGGCCTGCTGCTGCATTTCCTGATCGCCTTTATTTTTTCAATCTTTTACTACCTCATTTATCCCGGCTTATCTTTCCTGCACCGCCGGAAGCTCATCAGCGGTATCCTCTATGGCATATTCATCTGGCTGGTGATGAACCTGGGTGTTTTGCAGATTGTATTCGAAGGCATGTCCCTCCCCGACCCCGCTGCCGCGCTGCTCGGCATAGCGATCCTGATCGTCGCCGTGGGGATCCCGATTGCGTACATAGTGCCGGCCTCGCGGCGGTGATTAATCCAATGAAAGAAATCTATCAAGACAAAGTACAGGCATTTAAATTATCGGCAGCAGCCTTTTTACCTGAGCTCAACAGCCTTTCCTACACCCGGCTGGCCGTGTTCCTGATGACCGGCATCCTGATCATGTGCTTTGCCGCTTCCGGCTGGGTGATTCCCGTCGCCCTCACCGCCGCTATTGGTGCTACCTCGTTCGCTTTTACATTACGCCGCTACAACCGCCTTACCGCCGACAAAAAGCGTGTTGAGTTTTTAATACGAATCAACGAGGCGGAACTCCTGCGGATGCAAAATGATCTTTCCGCATTTCCTACCGGAGCGCAGTTTCTGCATCGCCATCACGACTACGCGGGCGACCTCGACGTTTTTGGTCATCATTCGCTGTTTCAACTGCTCAACCGGACCACCACGGAATCCGGCTCACGACTACTAGCCAAGTGGCTTTCCACTCCCGCGGATCGGCAGACTATCACCGACCGCCAGGATGCCGTACGCGAGCTGGCGGAGAAGCTCGACTGGCGACAGGAGTTCCAGGCCTCGGGTATGCCCTTCCACGCTACCAACAGCGATTACGAAATGCTCTTGAAATGGGTCGAAGAGACGCCTCAGTTCCTCTCATCCCGAAAGAGGCTGCTAGCCATCAGTTTGTCGCTCGCGGCACTATCCAGCCTTGCATTGGGCTGGTTCCTCTATCATCTCCTCTTCCATATCCGCGACCTTGCCGGCTTTCATTTGCTCCCTTTGATTGGGATGTCGATCATTAACGCAATCTACCTTCGGAAATTCAGACATGCAGCGGAGCACATCATAACAAGCACCCAACGGAATATCGGCATTATCGGAGCCTACCAATCGCTGATCAAGACCGCTGAGAAACAACGATTTGAAACAAAACAAGTAAACGACCTGCAAGCCATTTTTACCCAAACGGGCACCAGAGCCTCGGATGAAATCGGAGCATTGAAAAGAATACTGGAAATGTTCCAGCAAAAAGGCACCCGCAATACCATTGGTAAAAATGCCTTTTACGGAATGATCAATAACCTGTGGCTGATCGACGTTCACCTTATCTTCAAAACCGAAGAATGGAAATCCAGGAACCGTGCGCATATCGGCCCGTGGATCGCCGCCATCAGCGAACTGGAAGCGCTCGCCAGCATTGCGGGATTCGCCCACTCCAACCCGCATTACACCTTTCCTGAAATTACAGCAGAACCTTATCTGATTGACTTCAAAATGGTTGGGCACCCCTTGTTAAAGCGCGAAAAGCGGATAAGCAACGACTTTACCATGCATGGTCGCGGCGCTACTAGCATGATCACGGGCTCCAATATGGCCGGCAAAAGTACTTTTCTGAGAACCGTGGGCATTAACCTCGTACTGGCATTTATGGGCGCTCCGTGTTGCGCGTCGCACGCACGGGTATCGCCCCTGCGGATATTTACGAGTATGCGCACGCAGGACAACCTCGAAGAATCGGTATCGTCGTTCTATGCTGAGCTGCAACGGATCGAGCAGCTGTTGAAACTCGTGGGTGAAGGCCAGCCGATTTTCTTCCAGCTCGACGAGATGTTCAAAGGGACCAACTCACAAGACCGCTTCCGCGGCGGCGTGTCGCTGATCCGCCAGTTGGGCGAACTCAATGCATTTGGCATGATTTCCACCCATGACCTCGACCTGGCCCAACTCACCAAAGACCTGGCGATCGAAAATTTCAGCTTTAACAGCGTCATTAAGGAAGGTCAGATTTCATTCGACTACCGGCTCACACCGGGTATTTGTACCGATTTCAATGCGAGCGAGTTGATGAAGCGCAGCGGGATACGGATATTGTCGGATATCGGTTCGGTCTGAAAACTCTCAGGCTTTTCTAACGGCTTCTTCCAGGTATGCTTCCAACGTGGTGTCTCCCTGTGCGCGGACCGTTCCTTTACCGTCGGGCCTTGACTTGCCGCTGATGACGGCCTCCGTCATCTCGATGAAGTTGCGCACGCCATCTGCCGAAAAACCGATCGAACCCAGTGTTTTGTCCCAATCCTTCCGTGGTATTTGCTGCGCCTTGACTTCCTTGCCCAATACTTCGGCGAATCCTTTCGCCACATCCGCAGAGCTGTACGCCGCCGGCCCATAGAGCTCGTAAATTGCCCCATCCCTATCCCCGTTGGCCAGTACTTCGGCGGCGAAATGGCCCACGTCCGAGGGACATATCATCGGAATTTTGAGATCGACCGGGAAGAAAGTAGGCAGTACGCCGTTTTTTTCGGCGGGTTCGAGGTAGTTCAGCCAGTTACTGAAATAATACGCCGGCCGGATGAATACCCGCGAAACGCCGATGCCGTCGAATGCGTGTTCAAGCATGTAGGACATGACCAGGTTGCCCGTTCCTTCGCGATGCTGTGCGCCCATCGATGACAGCCCCACGACTTTTTTAATACCGTCCGCAACCAATGCCGCGCGGTAGTTGGTCAGGATGTCGTTGGTATCACCGAGAACATTTTTTTCCCGGCCTGTTTCAGGGGTTAATGCAAAAAGCGTCTCGCCGCCGCGCAGAGCAGCTTTTAATGCCGGCAAGTTATGCGCGTCGGCTATGGAAGTATCCGCCCCGCGCAATTTCAGCGACTCGGCCTTCTTTTCATTTCTTACGACTCCCTTCACCGGTGCCCCCAATTCGAGAAGCCGGTCTA
>DATMSL010000970.1:0-2838 GCA_035565435.1 Dyadobacter sp.
TAAATCCGCTGATAACGGTCCTTGAGAAGGTTCATCATGTGCACATTCACGTCCCACTGGCTCACAAGCGGCATTTGCGTGTAAGGCATCGCGGGCATGTAGGGCGCCGGCCCGAACTCGGTGGTGACGGTAAGCGTGGTACCTTTTTGTGCATGAAGTGCAGCGGCGCGGTCCCACCAGCCGAGGTGAGCATTCAGCACCTCCTCCCACTCGGGCGCACGCGGGTCATTCACCTGCGGGCCTTCGGGGTGCCCCACCCGACTGTGGATGTGATCGGTACGTGAAATGGCGAGCGCTACTTCGTCGGGGAGGTCGGCGAGCAGCGATTCGTGGACGGCGCACCAGTGCGAAATGTCCAGCGCAATACGGAGGTCGGGATCGGATTGCAGATAGCCCATCGTGATATGGGCAGCGAAGAGGCTTTTCCCCCGGTGTGTTTCGTGGATAATAGGAATGCCGGATTCGGCCGAAAGCATAGCCGCCAACGCAAACAGCCTCTGGTTTTGCGCCGCATTGAAATAGTCTTTACCGGTTTGACAGTTAATCAGTACCGGCCGTGCCTCTATCAGGTTATGAAGGTATTTTTCGTAATTCGCAGCATGCTCGTCGATATTTTTCTCAAACGATTGCCAGTATTGCCCGATCAGCAGAAGCCCATAGGCTGCCAGCGTATCAAGGATATCCCGCTTTTCAACAGGATCAAAAGGCAATGCCATTTCAACACCATCATAGCCGGCGGCTTTAACATTTTTGCAGAAAGTATCAAACGGAAGGGTATTCCCCCACTCGGGCGCGTAAAATTGGATTGTCATTCGATTGGTAATGAACTTTTATTCTATTTTAGTGAAACATCAGCTTCCTTGCTCAAAAAATCAGCTTCCGATTCGGCCAGACCGGCAGCATCCCAGGTAAGCAGAGCCTCGTCCGGAACAACATCTATAGGCGTAATACTGGCTGCCGACGATGATGATTCATTATAACCGATGTTTGTCGACCGGTTGTAGCACGAAATCAGCGACCACCTCGGATAATCCGACAGGTTGGCCTCGGACCGGTGCAGGATATTGCTGTGAAAGAAAAGAGCATCCCCCGCATTGAGCTCCACAAACACATGCTCCATTGTTCTCAGCGCCAAATCCACATAACGCTGCGACGCTCCTACCTGCTCCCCGGAGAAGCCGTGCTCTACCCGCCCCATTTTGTGGGAACCTTTGATGACTTGCAGGCAGCCGTTTTCAACATTGGCATCCGTAATGGCAATCATCACCGACATAAGCTGTTCGGGAAAGAGAAATTCATTTTTATACCAATATCCATAATCCTGGTGCCATTCCCAAGCCCCGCCTACACGTGGCTCTTTTTGCATGAGTTTAGAATGGTAATGGCAAACCGAATGGCTGTTCTCGCCGGGCTGGCGGTCCAATAGCTGGTCTACCGAACCTACGAGCGTTTTGCCCCGCGTCAGCAGTCCGTATACGTCATTGCCTGGTTTGTACCAGAGCGAAAGCTTGCTCCGCTTGCCGGAACTGTCGTTGACATTGATAGCATGTTTGCTGATCATCGCATCGTCGAGCGCGATACGGTACAGCTTTGAAACTTCTTCCTTGTCATAAAACCCCCGGACGATCAAATAACCATCCGTATGATACTGCTGGATTTGTGCGTGTGTCAAAAGTTGCTTAGTCATGAGAATGGGATTAGGAATAGTACTTTAAGATTTCAAAATTCAGCTATTCCAAGAAATAACGAATGAACGATTTTGTCCAAAACATGGATTATTTTACCTTTATTACATTCATTATTCCCCCTTAAGACACACATTATGCGCAAAAGCAGAGGCTTCGAAGGCGAGCTTATCATCGAAATCCCCAAAGTAGCCACATCCCATTGCGAACAGCTGCCGCTGATCAGCCAGCTGTTCATCTCCCGAATGGGTTATTATCCCAGGGCATTGCATCATTACTATCAGCGCCCCAATGGCATTTCTCAGGCTATTCTGCTGTATTGTACTGACGGTCAGGGATGGATCGAACTGAATGGAAACACCTCGCAGGTACATGCAGGCGAGGTTTTTATGCTGCCCGTCGACGTACCACATGCTTATGGGGCCGACCCGCAAAATCCATGGAGTATTTACTGGCTTCATATCAATGGCACCCATTGCAGCACAGCGACAATGACGATCATGGAACGTGACGGCGAGCCGCTCAGGGCCATTCAGGTAGGGCTTTCCGACGAACGCAATGCGCTGTTCACCCACATTGCTAACACCCTGCTCAAAGGATACAGTGCTTCTAACTTGCTGCAAGCCAATCTCGCATTACCGTATTACCTCTCATCGTTCATCGGGCCGGAACATTTCAGCTCGCAGAAACCGTCGGCGTCGGATGCAAGTGCTACTGAAAAAGCGATCATGTATATGCAGGACAACTTATCCAATTCCCTTTCGCTGGATAATATTGCCTGTTCGGTAAATTTATCGGTCTCTTTCTTTTCCCGCAAATTCAAAAAAGACACAGGCTACGCGCCGATCGAGTATTTTAACTACCTCCGTATCCAGAAGGCATGCCAGCTGCTGCATTTCAGTTCGTGGCGGATCAATGAAGTAGCCTCCGCCATCGGGATCGACGACCCGTTCTATTTTTCGAGGCTTTTCAAACAGCAAATGGGTCTGTCACCGGCCCATTACCGAAAAAATAAGGGTATAGAGCGGCAGTAAAAAGCGGTCATCTCGGAATTATTGTACATATTAAGACTTAATCTAATCACCATCGAACATGTTTAAAAAAATCCTGCTCGCCCTCCTGGCCGTTTTTATCATCATTCAGTTTATCCGCC
>DATMSL010000971.1:0-1768 GCA_035565435.1 Dyadobacter sp.
CCGCGAATTCGGCCACCCATTAGTCGATTTTTACAGCATTTACAAACAAATCGTCAACGGCACTTACATCACTGACGACGGTTTCCGCATCGATCCATCCTACCCCAACGGTAATTTCTTTTCCGCCGATGGCATTCACCCCACCGCAATCGGTCAGGCCGTGCTGGCGAATGAGGTGATTAAAGTACTGAATAAGAACTTCCAGGCTAAGATTCCGCTGATTAATGTAGGGGAGTTTGCGTCGGAGATTGAAAAAGTTAAATGAATGCTTTCACCATTAACACATTTGCAGAATGGAAAAACTTACACATCCGTGGCAAGGATCATTACCAGTTAAAAGTAAGCCCCAATCCCTCGAAACCGGGATTGGCGACTATTACATTTATCGTAAAACAACAGGGTAATATCCGGATTACCCTGTTGGATCAGTCAGGGAATTCCGTTGAAAACGTCATGGATGGACTTCACAAAGTCGGCAAATTCGAATACAGAATAAAAACCAACCTCCGCCCAGGCACTTACTTTTGTCAATTGCAGGCAGAGATGATCGGCATCGCGCACCGTTTTTTTGTTGCAGAGTAAAAAACTTTTCCCCAAAGCCCCACCTTTCTTAACCTAGGTTAATGTTTCGCGTCTCCCGCTGGTCTAGTTTTGTCATATCAAATCAATCGCAACAAGACAAAACGAATATTAAATCTCAAAAACCTTTTAAGATCATGGAAACTCTGAATATCATCGACCCAGCCAACGACCCTGCCATTTTTGAAGATGTAAAAACTTTCCTCAACGCCCTGAACTCGGGAGGCGGTACTCCGCTGGAACAGCTCTCTCCCGCAGATGCACGTAACGTGCTCACAGGCGCTCAAAATTCCGTTGAAGTGGATTTGTCGGGCATCGAAACCAGCGAAAAGACCATTACACAGGACGGCCTTACCGTTAAACTCGATATTGTAAAACCTGCCGGTACGACCGAAAAACTGCCGGTGTTCATCTTCATCCACGGCGGTGGCTGGGTATTGGGTGACTTCCCTACCCACAAACGCATTGTCCGCGACCTGGTGGTTTATTCCGGTGCTGCGGCCGTATTTGTGAACTACACTCCCTCACCGGAAGCGAAATATCCGGTGGCCATCAACGAAATATATGCGGCAACCAAATGGGTGGCCGAACATGGCGACGAAATCAACGTCGACGGCAGCAGGCTGGTAGTGGCCGGGAACAGCGTAGGCGGCGACATGGCTGCCGTTACCGCCCTGAAAGCCAAAGACAACAATGGCCCCGAAATCAAATTGCAGGTGCTCCTCTGGCCGGTAACCGACGCGACCTTCGAAACCGTTTCCTACAATCAGTTTGCCGAAGGCCGCTTCCTGACCAAAAACATGATGAAATGGTTCTGGGATAACTACACCACCGACCCCGAGGAGAGAAAACACCGCTACGCTTCCCCATTGCAAGCCACTACCGAACAGTTGCAGGGCCTGCCTCCCGCCCTGGTGCAAACCGCCGAAAACGACGTCCTCCGCGACGAAGGCGAAGCATATGCCCGCAAACTGGAAGCTGCCGGCGTCAAAACCACATTGGCAAGATACCAGGGCCTGATCCACGACTACGGCTTGCTGAACCCGCTGGCTAATGTCCCAGCCGTTCAGGGCGCGCTTCTTCAAGCCGGTGCCGCTATCCGCGAGGCTTTGAAGTAATTTTAGAACATACTACTATACGGGAACGGGTTATGCGAGAGTGTAACCCGTTTTCTACTTTTTGGCATTTC
>DATMSL010000972.1:0-1845 GCA_035565435.1 Dyadobacter sp.
GTTGTTAGTAACCTTCGACCAGCTCGGCAATGTTGAACCGGGATCCTGCACAAAGTACCCGGATCCATTGCCTTTTTCTTTCTCAAAAAGCCCTGGATCGAAGTTAGCAAGGCCCATTTGCCGGGCAACCAGGTTGGGATAGGATGTAAGCTGCCCTTGCCGATACAAGCCGCCATCCCGGTAACCGGCAGCGCGGGCTTCGCCGATCACCATCAGTACGGGCTCTTTGCCGGAGGTGGGTTTAAGGTTTCCAAGGTCGACGGAACCCGGTTTGGGTGCCCAACTGAAAGATGGGTCGGGCTTTACCGGTCTGGTGATTTCCGTAATAATGAGCGGGTTGAGGGAATCTAGCGGTTTCGCCATATTTTCCTGTTCCTGGGGAGGAATTTCTTGTTTTGTTACATTTGAGCAAGCGAGAAACGTAAATGCCAATAGCACCGCAGACAAAACAGTAATGTGTGTTTTCATAGTAATCAAGTTTAGCTGTATCAGAATCTTACCCGGCCGGAAATGGAAGTAATCCGAATAGCGGACCGGCCATGTCGATTTAAATCGATATGGCGCTAAACATAGATAGGTTCAAAGTGCTAAACTATTTTTTCGTGCGGGGAACCAGCAAGCGGCGTCCGATGAATGATCAAACGATTAATCGCCCAGCCTTTTTACAATCCAGGGCAGCGTCAACCCCTGCCCAATCAGCGTAAAAAGCACAACGGCCACGGAAATGAAGATAATGGCGTCGCGCAGGGGGAAGGGCGTGCCGTCGTGCAGGTGCGTGGGGAGACCAATCGCTATGGCGAGCGAGACGATGCCGCGCATGCCCGACCAGCTGATGATGAGGCTATTTTTGACATCGAGCAAAGCGTTTTCGCTGATCCTTCCGCGCCCGCTCTCGAAGCCCTTTTGGAGGTTGGCCCGTTGCCAGAAGACCCTCACCATGCGGAGGACAAGCGCGATAATGGTAATAATCAACGCGTAACCGATGTAGGGAAGGAGCTGGTCGCTGCTGATGTTTTTGATCACATACGGGAATTGGAGTCCTATTAGTATGAATATGAGTCCGTTGAGCAGGAAAATGATGATTTCCCAAATGGTTTTGGATTGGGCTTTGAGGCGATCGGGGAATATCTTTTTGCTGAAATCGGCTATGCCGAGGCCGAGAATGACGACCGCGATCACCCCCGACACTTCGAGCTCTTCCGCCACCCGGTAGGCCACGAAGGGCATCAGGAGCATCATGCCGATGGTCGCCTGCGCATTGTTGTGAATGCGCATAATAATGAATCCCAGCAAGCGCCCGATTACCAGCCCGACGATCGCGCCGCCTAGCAGTAGCACGGCAAATTCGGCGGACGCTCGCCAGAACACAAATGCGGAACCCGTTACAGCGGCTACCGAAAACCGGTAGGCGACCAATGCCGACGCATCGTTCACCAAACTTTCACCTTCCAGAATGGTATTGGTTTTGGAGGAAAGGCCAAGACCCTTGGTAATGCTCATGGCCGCCACGGCGTCGGTGGCCGATAAAATGGAGCCCAGCACGAATGCGAGCGGCCAGGTCATGCCGGGAATAAGGTAATAGGATACAGCGGCAATGCCGGAAGCGGTGATGAATACGAGCGAAATGGCGAGCGTGCTGATGGTATTGATATTGGTCCTGAAATCCTGAAAATTGATATTGAAGGCCGCATCATACAGCAGCGGAGGCAGGAATATCAGGAAGACGACTTCCGGGTTGAGCTCTATTACCGGTAACGTGGGTATGAAGCCAATGGCGATTCCGGCGGTGATCAACAGCACAGGGTAGGGTATCCTGACGCTGTCGGCCATGGCAGAGAGGCCGAT
>DATMSL010000973.1:0-1683 GCA_035565435.1 Dyadobacter sp.
AATTCTGTATGTACATCGCCAAACTGCCGATACCGATATTTACTGGCTCGACAACCGCAGCAACGACGCTAATGAAGCGCAGATCAGCTTCCGGGTTACCGGCAAAATTCCAATGCTTTGGAACCCAGAAACCGGTAAAACCAGTAAAGTCTCCTACAATATCTCCGACGGCCGCACCACAATTCCACTGAAATTCGACTCCTGGCAGGCATATTTCATCGTTTTCAACGGGAAGGCAACCAGCAGCTCCTATACGGTACCGACTTTCTCCGAATCGGAAATCGCGGACATTACGGGTGCATGGACTGTGCGCTTCCAACCGGACCTGGGCGCTCCCGCGCAAGCGCAATTATCGGCGTTGGCATCACTTTCAGAGAATACCGACCCCGGTATCAAGTATTTCTCGGGAACGGCAACTTATGAAAACACCTTGAACGCGCCCACTATTCAAAAAAATACGCAGTACTGGCTTGATCTCGGCGATGTCAAAAACCTGGCCGAAGTGGTAGTGAATGGCAAGAACGTGGGTAATATCTGGAAAAAGCCATTCCGCATTGAAGTAACAGATGCATTGAAACAAGGTTCTAACAGCATTCAGGTGAAGGTAACAAACACCTGGGTGAATCGCCTGATCGGTGACGCGCAGCCCGGCGTGGTGAACAAGATCACCTACACCACCATGCCGTTTTACAAGGCTGATGCTCCCCTACTGCCCAGCGGCTTGCTCGGGCCGGTGAAGTTGGTGGCGGCAACGCCCACGAAATAAGGGTCAGGTGTGGTCAAGTGTGGTCAAGAATGGTAATGTGTGGTCAGGTGTAGTCAACTGTGGTCAAGAATGGTAATGTGTGGTCAGGTGTAGTCAGGTGTAGTCAGGTGTAGTCAGGTGTGGTCAGGTGTGGTCAAGAATGGTAATGTGTGGTCAGACATGGTCAAGGATAGCCAGGTGTAGCAAGATTATCGGAGGAGAATCAAATAGAACAACACATGACCATACCTGACTACACCTGACCATACCTGACCACACTTGACAATAAGTGACCATTCCGGACCGTCAACAAGTCCTCGGACAAGGAGCGCTCAGGTCGTAGTAGCCGCTATCCTCATCGATGCCCAGCGCGCCGCTTCGATCCTCTTTATTGGAGATCGCCTGGAACATTAGTCCGAAAGTATAAGAACCCGTCAGTTCCTTTTGTACTTCTTCATTGGCAGCCGGGAAATAGCGGTGGAGCACAAAGCGAATGTAGATCTTCGGCATTTTCTCAAATCTGAAAAGCGCCGCCAGCAATTCTTTCACAGGATAATTGTACCCGTTCAAAAACCCGTACTGTGTGCGGAACAGTGGGCTGGTAATCTCGCCCGCGTGACCTTTTTGTTCCCAATATTTGATCCACTGCCTGGCCAGTACGTCGGGCACATTTCCACCCGGTCCTTCTCCCGCTTCGCGGAAATCGGCCGGCGTATGCGCATAGTAAGGCGTGATGATCTGCCCGGCATTATCCACGCCAAAAAGCACCAGTTTGAATGCATTTTCTTCGGTTTCAAAGCCGAACCGTACTTTGATAACGGCTATACCCGGTGTGGATACGAGGGTTTCGAAATCATCCCCATCAAAATAATCACCCAAAAGGAGTTTACTCCCCAGATTAAAAAAGCCAAAAGGCTCGCTGCTGTGTTCCAGCGCCT
>DATMSL010000974.1:0-5750 GCA_035565435.1 Dyadobacter sp.
TCAAATACAAATTCCTGTCCGCCGATTTCGAATTTGTAGCTCGTTTTCGTTTCGGGCCTGTTTTCGGGGTAGCCGATATCCTGCTGGTTGTCGATCTGGAAAATACCGCGTTCGATCGGCTTTTCGAGCCAGTAGGGCTGGCTGATCTTTAAATTGGCCGGGAGTAATGTCTTTGTGGGAAATGTATTCATGTCGTTACTTCCCAAAGCCAGGTTCAAAACGCTGTCCGCCGATTTACCCGTCCAGTGCAGCGAAACCAGTTTCACAGGGTAATCCGACCGTTTTACGATGCCAATACTAATTCGCGCCTCGTCGCCGGCAACTCCGGAAAAATCATTCGGATTTGTTTCAAACCAAAGCCCGACGCATTGCTGGATCAGATCTTTTACCTCCTCTTTCTTGGTTTTGACATAGATATTGTCAGCATCCAGTTTATCCAGCTCCGCGTTGATTTTCAAAAGCTCCGGAACAGAAGCCGATGGTTTATTTACCGAATAATTCTTAATCGCAGCGACAATCAGCGCATGCACTTTCTCGCTTCCTTTCACCCGTTTCCAGCTTACATCAATACCGTCAAAAAGGCCTTTTTGGGCGGGAGTACCCACTTTATGAAGGAAATAATCGATGCGATCGCCTCGCTGCGGGGCACTTCCGAAGCCCTGACTGCGATGCTGGCTGCGGCTCAATGCGGCTATTTCTGTGTAAGATCTGCCTAAAACGGGGTTATATCCGCCGATTTCAATCGAAATGAATGGGTTCTTCTCGTCACTCGGCGCTTTGTTGGTGAAGCCTGGCGTGAAAGTATTCCAAACGAGGCGTTTGGGTTGCCAGGTTTTGACAAATTTCAACTGATCAGGATAGGCTTTCGGATCGGCGGCCAGATTGAAACCTTCTTCGGCAAGGTATGCCGAGGTTTGGTGGTGACCATGGCCTGCACGCGGATCGGGTGGGAAGCGGGTTATGATCACATCAGGCTGGAATTTGCGGATCATCCACACCACATCGCCCAGCACTTTGTCACGGTCCCAGAAGTTGAGCGTTTCGTCACGGGTTTTGGAAAAACCAAAGTCATAAGCCCTGGAAAAGAACTGCTGCGCGCCGTCGACGCGCCGGGCTGCCAGCAATTCCTGTGTGCGGATTACCCCGATATTATAGCCCTGCTCGGAGCCGATCAGGTTCTGGCCGCCGTCGCCGCGGGTAAGAGAGAGATAACCCGTCCGCACGAGCTGATCCTTGGATAAATAGGAGAGCATGAGCGTATTCTCATCGTCGGGGTGGGCTGCTATGTAAAGCACAGAGCCCAGTACATCGAGTTTTTTAATGTTTTGAAAGATTTCGCTGGATGAGAGGGCGGGTGTCTGTGCGAAAAGCCTGGTGGCCAACAGTACGAGTACGAGCGTAAAGAAACGATGCATAACGGGTTAAGGTGGTTGATTTTGGGCTGGTTAAAGGGTCCAGGTCAGTACATAATCCTCAAATGTATCAAATTGGATTTGTATCGCTTCCGGCAGATCATCTTTTTGCAGATTAACTTCAAATCGGCCGTTTTGGTTGCCTGAAAACGCAGGAATGATGATATGTTTTTTCAAGTCGATGGAAGCATCGCCTGCGTACTTGAATACCGCTTCCTTGGCCGACCAGATCAAATGCATTTGCAGGTTATCTTCCAGATTGGCCCATTGCAACTCCTGATCATTCAAAAAATAGAATGCACCCTTTGAAATAGATGGCTTCATTTGCTGGATATCAACTCCTACTGACGCGCCCTCCCGCAGGTAGACGCACACATACTTGCCCGAATGCGACATGGAAATTTCAGTCTCCGACCCAACAATGTGCGGCTTACGTTCCTTGTCGTAACCTATAACCGCACCGGTTCCCAGCATTTCCCTCACCAACACCCGGCAAGCCAGCCATTCCTGTTTTCGTTTCTCTTTTAGAGTTCCTTCCAGCACGGCCATTTCGGAAGCGGGTAGATCGAGCATGGCTTGCAAATCTTCCCAGGGTTCGGTCATGTGCCAAAGCCCCAATTTCGATACCGGTGAAATGGTTTTTATAGAAACGATACCCATTTATTGCTAATTTTGATATCAGATGCGGTGCCAGAGTATGCACCTGTCTGCTGATTTTATGTGGCCTAAAAACAAAGTTCTGCGTTCCGCGCTCAAAGCATTCTCCATTTTTCTTCTGATCATCGGAATATTATTCGGATTGTTCATCTGGCGTATCCGCGTGCCGAAGCCGGAGCTTGAAAGTACTAAAACTGTCGAAAGTTACAAGCGTGAGAAAGTGGGCGAGAACCATTACCGGGTGGGCAACAACTGGCTGCGCAAGAACAAACACGGCATTTGGGAAATGTATTTGGAAGGCGCTCCATATGAACGCGGGCTTATTTATGGTATTCTGGCCGAAGAGCTCATGGAGAAGCAGGAAGTGCATTTCGTGGGGCAGATCAAGGAAATGATCCCGAGCGCGATGTTCCTGCAAGTGCTGAAAGGTTTTGTAGGCTGGTTCAACCGCGATATTTACAAATACATTCCCCAGGAAAACCAGCAGGAGATTTACGGCGTTTCCCAGTCGTTTTCCGACCAGTTCAACTATATCGGCCCCAAATATTACCGCATTCTCAACTACCACGCCGCACACGATATTGGTCACGCCCTGACGGATTTGAATATGGTAGGCTGCACCTCGTTCGCTGTTAACCATTCGTTTACCAAGGATTCCACATTGCTCATCGCAAGGAACTTTGATTTCTACATGGGCGACGCATTTGCCGAGGATAAGCTCATCGTTTTTATGAATCCTGATAGGGGCTATAAATTTGCTTCGTACGCGTGGGCGGGGCTCACAGGTGTGGTTTCCGGGATTAATGAAAAGGGTATCACTGTTACATTGAACGCTTCCAAGTCAGATATTCCATTCGCTGCGAAAGAACCTATTTCAATTTTGGCGAGGGAAATCCTGCAATACGCCGGCACCATTGAGGAAGCGCGTAAAATCGCTTCCAAAAGCGAGACTTTCGTTTCCGAATCGCTGCTGATCGGCTCAGCGGCGGACGATAAGGCGGTGATTATTGAGAAATCGCCCCAGAAAATGGATGTGTACGATTCGGGTAAGGATGCGCTGGTTTGTGCAAACCATTACCAAAGCGATGCATTTATTAAAGATTCGGTGAATATCAATAATATCCGCGACACGGATTCGAAGGCGCGTTTCGATCGTATGACACAGCTCATGGGCCGTTCGTATCCGATGGATGTTAACCAGGCCGCTGCCATTTTACGTGATCAGAAGGGCGTCGATGACAAATTTATCGGGTATGGTAATTCGAAACTCCTCAACCAGCTCATCGCGCACCATGGCATTGTTTTCAAACCTGCCAGAAAGGAGTTCTGGATTTCGGCGCCGCCTTACCAGCTGGGAGAGTTCGTGGGATATGACTTGAACCGCATTTTTTTGCAAAAAGGTCATTTTCAATCGTTTGATTCGCTGGATATCGACTGCGACCCGTTCCTGGAATCGGCGGACTATAAAAAGTTTGAGGCATTTAAATCAGTGAGACAGAAAATCACTAAATATGTGATGCTGGATACGCCGCTTTCGTTGACGCCGCAGGACGAGAAGAATTTCATCGCGAATAATGCGCAGAGTTACCTCCCGTATTTTTTTCTCGGCGAGTACCATCAGAAGAAAGGCGATTTCAACAAGGCGATCGGCTATTACGAGCAGGCTTTGAAACACGAAGTTTCATCGTTGAACGAGGAGAAATCGATCCGGGAGCGGATAGCCGAAAGCAAGCAGGGCAAGTATTAATGCCTGATTCAGATTTTCCATACCAACCTTTGATTGCCATGAGTCCCGAAACACAGCAGCCCGCATTGCAGCAGCTCTTGTTGCACGTGTCCAACTATTCGAACTACTATAAGCGCCTATTTCGCGAGCAGAATGTCAATGTCGACGCGATCAGAACGGCGGCCGACCTGGCGCAGCTGCCGTTTACGACCAAAGACGACCTGGCGCAATACAATGACGACTTCCTTTGTGTGCCTAAAAGCCGCATTACCGATTTTGTGACCACTTCGGGCACGCTCAGCGATCCGGTGGCATTCTACCTGACCGATTCGGACGTGGAAAGGCTTGCGACCAACGAGGCTGAATCCTTCCGCTGCGCGGGCGGAACCGAAAACGACATTTACCAGCTGATGACTACCATCGACCGCCGTTTTATGGCCGGGCTTGCCTACTGGATGGGTGCGCGCAAAATGGGCGCGGGAATGATCCGCGTAGGGCCCGGAGCGCCATTTCTGCAATGGGAGTCGATCCAACGGTTTTCGCCGACGGTAATCATCGCTATCCCTTCATTTATTCCCCGGCTGATCGACTACGCAGTGGCCAACGATATCGATTATGCCGCATCCAGCATTAAATCCATTATCTGTATCGGCGAACCGATCCGTAACCCGGATTTTTCTTTAAATGAACTGGGCAAACGCATTACCTCGCAGTGGGATGTGAAACTGTATTCGACTTACGCTTCGACGGAAATGGGCGCTGCATTTACCGAATGCGGTGAAGGCAAGGGTGGGCACCTGAACCCAGATCTGCTGATCCTGGAAGTGGTCGACGAGGAGGGTAATGCAGTGCAAAACGGCGAGCTCGGAGAGGTGGTGGTAACCACGCTGGGTGTGGAGGGGATGCCGCTGCTGCGCTACAAGACTGGCGACCTTTGCAATGTGTATTACGAGCCTTGCGTATGCGGACGTACGAGCCCGCGCCTGGGACCGGTAGTCGGGCGTAAGCAGCAAATGATCAAGTTCAAGGGAACGACCATCTTCCCGCCGGCACTATTTGACGTGCTGGATGCGGTGAAAGAAATCGATTTGTACCAGGTGGTCGTATCTAAAAACGAGTTCGGAAACGATGAGATTACGGTGGTGCTTCCGATGCAGTTGCAGACGTCCGCATTCAAGGAAACCATGCATTCGTTGTTCAAATCCAGGCTCCGCGTATCGCCCGCATTAACTTTCGTAACCGCTGAAGAACTAACTTTCCGGATCTACAAACAGGAGAAACGCAAACCTGAAAAATTGATCTATATTTGACCCCTCTGTTACCATTAAAGATAAAGTTACTACTATGAAAAAGTTCATTTACGCGTCTGCCATAGCGATTTCGTTCCTCGCCGCGGATGCAGCCCTCGCCCAGCGCGTCGATCTCCGTTCCGGTGATGTAGGTGTATTGTCGGGCCAGAAAACAGTTAACGTTGTTTACGATTATTCGGAGTTTGGAGTAGGCAAATTTGCCACAGAACAAGAGTATCTGGATAAAAAATCAGCCGAGTACAATGCCAAGGAAGCCGGTAAAGGCGATGCCTGGAAAAAAGCCTGGGTCGACGACCGCAAGGCACGTTACGAGCCTAAGTTCGAGGAGCTGTTCAACAAAGGGATGGCAGACAAAGGCCTGACGGCCGTGACCGCCCGCCCGGACGCGCAGTATACCCTGATTGTGAAAACCAAATTTGTGGAGCCAGGCTTCAACGTAGGTGTGATGCGCAAGAATGCCTATGTCGATTTTGAAATAGACCTGGTCGAGTCGGCTAACAAATCCAATAAAGTTGCTGAAATTGGAATGAGAAATGTTCCGGGCGGCCAGTTCGGTGGTTTCGACTTCGATACCGGCGTCCGCATTGCCGAATCTTATGCGAAAGCGGGCAAATCCCTGGCGGCATTTCTGGATAAAAAACTGAA
>DATMSL010000975.1:0-7396 GCA_035565435.1 Dyadobacter sp.
CCAGGCTTACGATCGCGCTTTTTACAAATCCATCACTGATTACCATAACCCGCGTATGCAGCGGATCATTAACCTTACTATAGGGTTTACCCGTTACCCAATTTTTAACGGCCGGGTCAGGCGTGATATCCTGAATCCCAAAACCCACTGAAAGAGGTACCTGCTGCGCTACTGACAATCCGGGGAGGAATGATAGAATAAAAATCCCTATTAGCCATGTCATCCGATTATTCATGCTCATCCGATGTTTAATGCCTTTTTCACCGATTTTACCGCTTTTTTCACTTCATCCCCAGATTTATCCTCCATTTTCTGCAAAGTTCTGATCAAACTCTTTTCCGGTTCGGTGCGGTTCTGCGACCGTTTAATGCCTTTTGCAAGTCCGTCCAATGCCGCTGCCTGATAGCCTTTATCTTTATTCTCCAAAACCGCCAGCAGTCTGCCGATCTCATTCTTGCCATTTCGCGACCCGGTGATGTAGCCAAAATCTTCCGCAAACTTCAACCTCCCCGGAGATACATGATCAAAAAAACCACCCCCTGCCAGCAATTCAGCCATTTCAGCTGAACTACCCGTCACAGAACTAAGAACCGATAACCTGTACAGTGGTTGCTCTGCATTTTTTCCGGCCACGTTCGCCAATACCTGCATGACCTCTTTTCCCTGAAACTGCCCCAGGCTCAACCTTGCCTGATAAGCAACCTGCGGAGAAGGATCGTTTGTCAGTTTGATGACTTCCGGCAGGAACTTCGGATACTTTTCGGCGAGTACCAGTCCGTGTTCACGCATTCCCGGGTGGCTGTCAGCCAACGCACTGCTGACCATTCTCTCGTCCAGTGCGCCCATGCCTTCGAGTGCATACATGATGTGCAAACGGCCGCGTGCATCCTTGGTTTCCGAAAAAGCCTTTTTTAGCGCAGGCAGGATACTCTTATCCTGCCTTTCCAGCAGCAAACGCTGAGCATTCAGCCGCCACCACTGGTTTGGATGGGATAAAAGCGGGATGAGTTCCGCAGAACCTTTGCTGCCAAAATCAGGCAACTGCATATTTCTCTTTTCGCCGCTTTTAGGGAAAATACGCCAGATCCGGCCATATTGCTCGCCATTGGCAAAATCCATATCCGTTTTCAGATCCTCCGGAATGGACACCGGCGTTTCGATATGCTGCCGGTACATATCGATCAGATAAAGGTAACCATCCGGCCCCAGCGCCATGTTCACAGGCCTGAACCAGTTGTCGGTAGAGGCAAGAAATTCCTTATCCTTCTCTTCCGCACTGCGCGTTGCGGTATAGGAAGGCTGCCCGGCTATTGATTTGATCACATCGCGGTGCACCAGGTTTCCGGCAACATCCCCGGTAAAAATAGAGCCGTAAAACGACTCGGGGAACGCATCGCCTCCATAGTAAGTCGCGCCCGACGCGCCGGTGAAATGGTCACGCGCATATTCCTTGTTACCGGTTTTTAATGAATCGTATTTGGCCTGGCGGCGGTCACTGCGCTGCTGGCGCCAATACGGCGTGGCCGACTTCTGGAACATTTCCAGCTCATGGTCCGAAACATTCACATCCGTACGGTTGCTCGGCAGATGCGGGTGGCGCCTCACATACCGTCCGGCGACGGGCGACTGCTGAATATGCAGCGTGTTTTGGGTATAAAAACGGTGGCCCCAGTCATCGATCGCCTGGCCAAACTGTCCCGTACCGGACTCTTGCTCAAAGAGGCCAAGGTCCATCCGGAAGCGAAAACTGCCTCCGCCTACCTGCACGGCGGGCTTGTCTGGCCATTTCGGCGAGGTAATCTGCCCGGTTTGTCCATTGTTATTCGCATATATCCAGTTGTCGACGCCAAAACGCAGACTGGTGATCTGTGCTTCTGAGTTTCTTGCGAAAAATCCTGTAAAAAGCACTTCGCGGCTATCTGCTGTGAAATCCCCGTTGGTATCTTTCAAATACAAAATGTCCGGCGCGGCGGCTACGATAACGCCTCCTTTCCATGGAAGCACGGACGTTGCGCTGGGCAAACCTTCCGCGTACACATGCGATTTGTCTATCTTTCCGTCGCCGTTACTATCTTTTAAAAGCCGGATCCTGCCTTTGAAATTTCCAGGTTTCGCATCATAAGGATAATCACCCATTTCCACGACATAGATATTTCCGTTGTCGTCAAAAACCATATCCACGGGAGACATCACGTCGGGTTCGGAGACAAATGGTTCAATACCGAATGCATCATGAAGCTGAAAAGTAGCCATCGATTCCTGCGGCGAAAGTGCCTTGGGATAACGCTGGGAAAAGGCCGGCACCCCCGGTATAGCAAGTGAAAGAAGCGTAAGTATTGCGATGGATATAAATTTCATTTGTTCTTATTTATGAAAAAGCGATTGATAATGCGGGATAACGTCAAAAATCCCTCCGCTGCGTTCGTAAAAATCCTGATTGAGGCGAAAAACGCCCTTTTCTGCACTCGCCCAGCCGGCCCCCGAAGCAGGAAGATAGGCCCGCATGGCGTCCCAGTTTTTGTAGTTCATATCCCCGTTCGTTTCCAATAACCCCATTCCCAGACCCGGAAACGGCGCAAGCCGAGCCGCCAAGTTCTTATGCCATTCCACCAAAGCAGGATTGACGGTGAGGTCCGAGCAGGCACATGGAACCTGGTATTCATGGGCGATACGGGCAATTTTCATGGAACGACTCAGCGTTTTGGCTACGCCTTTGAGGATAATGGCGCCGTAGCCCAGCTCCATGCATTTGCGTGTACTGGCCTCGTCGTTGGCCCGCTCGTCGGCAGCGATCCGCAGGCCCAGCCCGCCCACCGGCTCGTCGCTGGTTTCGGGAAGCGGCTCTTCGATGAACAGGATGTGGGAAAACGCGCCGATTTTGTTCGCGTGGTCGATGAGCCTTTCAAGGGTTTCCCTTTTCTGGTACCGACCGTTGGAATCGAGGGTATAGAGGATCTTGCCGCTCTCAGTTTCCGGGCTGATTTTATCCTTTAACGCCTGATGAATTTCCGCCAGCCGCGCTTTGTCCTTTTCCAGCATTTCCGATTGGTTTCCCGGCTGTCCTGTTTTTATTTTTATGACAAAATAACCTTTATCCACTGCCTGTAAAATCTCCTGCACCGGCATTCCATACGGGACCTGGAACATCACACCCACTTTCGGATTTCGGTATGAAAGCGCTGCTTTATAAGCCTGGGGTACCATATCGCTGTAATTGGTGAACCCTTTTTCACGCGCATATAAAAGCCACGCGGCATTATCCACACTGACAAGTGCATTCAATATAAAATTCACACTCAGATCCGGTTTGCTGGTCAGGCTAGCGGCTATGGAACCGAGTCTGGAAATCAGCTGATCCATGAGCGCAACGGGATCGGCAAATGGAATCTCGCGGGCAAGCAACAACGCTTTTTCCGTCAACACATACATGAGCGCATTTCCGGCGGCCTCCGGATGATGGCTGAAAAGGTCAGCGTCTCCATACAAAACACTCTGGGTTGCCAACCCGATACTCTCGTGATTTTCGGTCGCAAGCCTGGATACGGTTTGCCAGAGCTCTGTCAGGTAACCGCCCTTAAATCCAAACGGACGCAGCAGAGGCTCTCTCTCAAAATCCGAACCGGTTGAAATGATTTTTAGCATAGTTTGTTTTTCAAATTCCTTCCGGGTATGCCGGCATGTCGGGCATGGTCACTTCACTATTTTTGTAATAGCTGAAACATGGCTTTCATCAGAACACCCTCCACTTCCGGCGCAACATTCGAGGCGCGGTCGCTTACCTCATAGCCGCCTTTTTTATATGCGTCGGCCGTTCCGATGTAGCCTGCGCCCAGGTCACAATGGGTAACCCTGACCCAATTAATACGATTCCTTTTGCCCTTAAACCCAGGTCCCATTTGTTGATTTCGGGATCGTAGGATAAATGGCTTCCCACGGGAGGCGTCACGTCAATATCGAAGGTCGACAACCGGACCGTGTCCGGCTGTGCCAGCGAGTTTTGCGCTAAAAGGAATACTAGCCAGGCCAATAGCTGATAGATGTTCCTGATGTAACTTATTGCTGAACGGTCGCGGGCTCGACGCATATTGGTCTCAGTAGTTTGGATTTTGTTTCAGCTTCGCATTTTTATCCAAAACAGCCTGCGGAATGGGCAGAAGGTAATTTTTGTTGGCAAAAAACAGCCTGCCTCCATTGGGCGCTTCTATTACTGAATATACCTTTTTACCGCCCTCTTTAACGATTTTCATCGCATGAAACTGACCATTCAGTGTCGTTTCAGCTAATTTCAGCCTTAGCAGGTCAGGCCAGCGTCTTTCTTCGAAGGCTAGCTCAACTCTTCTTTCTTGCTGGATACATGCACGCATCTGCGCCTGTGTCAGGCCGGATTTTAGTGCCGGTAATCCCGAGCGCTCACGTACTTTGTTCACCGCACTGTAAACGGTAGCGTCGGGCCCGGCTTCTTCATTTTTTGCTTCCGCGTAGCTGAGCAGTACCTCTGCGTACCTGAAAATAATAAAGCTGGCGCTACTGAGCCTCTGATCGCCGCTCGCAAATTCATACTTGGGATTCAGGCCTTTTTTGAGATAATAACCGGTGTTGGTAGCCTCATTGGCGCTCGACAGGTCGAGGGTGTTTCGCGAACCCGAACCGATCCACATTTCCATTTCAAAACCCAGCCATTTACTTCCGTCATAGATAATGGACTGATAAAAACGCTTCTCGCGGTTCAGATACGGATTTTGGGGATCATAGCCCGACGCAGGGTCAGTAATAGGCAGTCCGTTTGCCATGTAATAGGAATCTACGATCTCCTGGGTGGGGTTCGGTGCGCTCCAGGCACGCTGTGTGCCGCCCACCATCCAGGCCCCATGCAGCCCTTCCCGGCTCGAACCCAATGTGGTTCCGCCCAGGTACGCTTTATCGAAAATGACTTCTACGTTATTGTTATTTTCCTCGTAAAATAAAGTTTCAAGGTCCGGAAACAGGCTGTACTTATTCAGATCCATGACCTGCTTATTGGTTGCAGCAGCAGTGGCCCATCTTGTTTTATCATTTGACGGATTTTTCAATGGACTTGCCTGAAACAGCTCACACCAGCCTTTGAGTGTAAGTGCGGCACCTTTGCTGGCTCTCCCTTTATCGACCGTGAGTGGCAGGTCGGCGGCAATGGCAGCGCATTCCTCGGTGATAAACTTAAACGTCTCATCCGACGTGCTGCGTTCTCTGAATATTTCATCGCCCTGCTCGGCGCGGTTCAATACCTCGGTGATGATAGGCACACCGCCGTAACGTATCCATAATAATTGATAAAAATAAGCTCTCAAAAACCGCGCTTCCGCAATGCGGGTGGTCTTCCAGGCAGCGGGTAATGCGCCTGCTGTAACCTTTTCGATGAAGACATTGCATTTCCGGATTTTCGTATAATTCGTAGTCCAGTCGTCACGGACCGAGCCTGGCGTATAACTTGATTTGGCGTAAGCTGTGAAACTGTATCCTGATGAAGATCCCCGCATGGTATTGTCCGAAAAGCTCTCATCCGGATCGTTGGTGGTAAATGAGCCGGGCAGACTTCCGTAAATGTCATTCAGGAACATATCGGCATTGCCCGTCGTTGACCAGGCGTTGTTATCCGAAACCTGGTCGGTCGGTGAAACATCCAGGTAGTTGTCGCAGGAGGCAAGTCCGTAGCCCAGCAACAGCACGGCAAAGGTTGAATATAGGTAGTGATTTATCGCTTTCATGTCTGATTTTTTTGATCTGTTGAATTAAAAAGTAACGTTCATACCCAGTGAAACCACCCGTTGCTGAGGGTAATTGAGCCCCGAATTGACAATGTTCTCGGGATCGTAATTGACGATTTTTGTCCAGGTCAGCAGGTTTTGTCCCGAAACGAAAACGCGGGCGTTCTTCATACGCACTTTGCTGATCAGCGGTGAAGGAATGGAATAGGAAAGCATGGCGCTCTTCAATCTCAGATAGCTCGAATTCCGCATCCAGAATGAAGACATCTGTGTATTGTTGGTGGTAGGCGCGCTGGTTATCCGGGGGTTCAATGCATTGGTATTTTCCGGTGTCCAGTAATTCAGGTTTTCTTTTACCGGTACCGTTCCTCCATAGAAAGCCCAGGCAGAATACAGACTGGTGTAGAAATTGGTTTTCGCAGCTCCCTGAAACAATAGGTTCAAAGACAAACCTTTATAGGAAATATTCGGCATTACCCCATAAACGATCTGCGGCACATCCGGCTTGCCGATCACCGTCTCATCATCCGTATTGATCACACCATCCCCGTTCATATCCTTGTAACGAATGTCGCCGGGAAGTACCTTCCCCCACGGCTGCGTGGCGATGCCGGGCTTCAATGCGCCGGTTTCGGTGAAGTCATCGACTTGGAAAAAGCCCAGGGACTGATAGCCAAACTGCGTGCCGAGCGGTCTTCCGGTTCTTTTCCGGTTTGGGTTACCAAACGTGGATGCGGTTTCAAAAACTTTCAGCAGCGTATTTTTTGCATATGTAAAATTCCCGGTCAGGGACACGTGCAGATCTTTGGTCACATTGTATTCAGTACCAATGGAAAGGTCGATCCCGCGGTTTTCCATCACACCTGCATTCACCTGGCTCAGCCCGATCCCGTATTCTGCCGGAACGGTCACGTCTGGTGTGGTCAGCATATTGGATCGTTTTTCATAAAAATAGTCTGCCTCGATCGTCAGCAGGCCCTTCCAGAGTGTCGCCTCGAGGCCGAAGTCGGTTTTCTTGGCCCGCTCCCAGGTAATGTTCGGATTAGACTCCGCACGCTCGCTGATCCCCTGGACTGCCTTTCCGCCAAGAACATACGCCGGGCCATACACGCCATACGTACTCAGGTACTGAAATGCGCTGCCGGCCAGTGCGCCCACTTCTCCATAAGACGCCCTCAATTTGAGGTTATTGATCCAGTTGACATTTCCTTTCATAAAATTCTCTTCTGAAATTCTCCATCCCAGCGAGAATGCAGGGAAAAAACCGAATTTTTGGCCGGGCGCGAAGTAGTAGCTGCCGTCATACCGTCCACTGGCCTCGAATAGGTATTTTCCATCATAATCATACTGCCCGCGGTAAACAAGGCCGACCTGTCTGGCTCTGGACGAACCGCCCGTGTTGGAAACATCCGCCTGGTTGGAGCTACCCATATTCAGCTCGTCGATGCTCAGGCCATAATTTTTCCGGGTCGCCCCAAACGTATTCTGGTCATTTCCTTTTGCCTCAAACAGACCTAAAAAACCGACGTAGTGTTTACCAAATGAACGGCCATAATTCAGGCTTCCCTGGAATGTAAGTTGATTGGCGCGAACGTAACCCTCGGTCAGTTCGGCCGCAGCCCGCTCGCCATAAGAAACATTGTATTGCCCGGCAG
>DATMSL010000976.1:0-5782 GCA_035565435.1 Dyadobacter sp.
AATGCGGTTACATATAAAGATTCGGGCGTTTTTGCCCTTTACCTCTTCAATACTCATTATATCAGATCACAAAATAGAACAAATTGCCGGTCTATGAAAAATCGTCTTTTATTAACTCAACTCTTCTTCTGGATAACCCTCCTTGCCATTCACGCGCAACCTGTGCGCAGGCCTGTGGAAGTGATCGTCACCGCCGACCGCGACGACTGGACCTACAAGCCCGGGGATAAAGTCCAATTTATGATCAGCGTCCTGCGCAATGGCAACCCGGTTAAAAATGCACAAGTGCGTTATGAGATCGGTTTGGAGAAACTCGAACCGACCATTAAGGAAACCAAAACCGCTGCCGATGGTACATTAAAAATTGACGGCGGGACACTCAAAACACCGGGGTTCCTCCGCTGCATTGCCTGGGCAACCGTAGATGGCGTGGAGTTCCGCGGCCTGGCAACTGCCGGTTTTGATCCATTAAAAATACAGCCTACCGTAGCGAATCCGGAAGATTTCGACACATACTGGGATAATGCAAAGAAAGAACTGGCCGCCGTACCCATGGATGCGAAAATGACTTTGCTCCCAGACCGCTGCACCGAAAAAACGAATGTTTATCACCTGAGTTTGCAAAATAACCGTCCAGGCGTCCGCGTGTACGGGATTTTAAGTATTCCAAAAAAAGAAGGCAAATACCCTGCGCTCCTGCGCGTGCCAGGTGCCGGTGTGCGTGCCTATTATGGTGATGTGGTTACTGCGGATAAAGACATTATTACGCTTGAAATCGGTATCCACGGCGTTCCGGTGACCATGGACCCGTCCGTTTATGTCGATATGGGTCAGGGCGTGCTGAATGGCTACCCTGCTTATAACCTGGATGATAAGGATAAATTCTATTACAAACGTGTATACCTCGGCTGCGTACGTGCGAACGATTTTCTGACCAGCCTGCCGCAATATGATGGCAAGAACCTGGCAGTAACCGGCGGAAGTCAGGGAGGTGCATTGTCAATCATCACCGCAGGCCTCGACCCGCGCGTGAAATGGCTCGGCGCATTCTATCCTGCATTGAGCGACGTGACAGGCTATCTGCATGGCCGCGCAGGCGGATGGCCACATTATTTTGATAAAAACGGGGTCAAAACCAATAACACCAAGGAAAAACTGGCCACAGTACCTTACTACGACGTGGTCAATTTCGCGCGGCGCGTGAAAGCACCGGGGCTTTATATGTGGGGCTTCAACGATGAAACCTGCCCGCCTACTTCCATGTACTCCGCCTACAATGTAACTACCGCTCCGAAAGAGCTGAAATTGTACCTCGACACCGGCCACTGGACCTATTCCGACGAGCGCGACGCAATGAACAACTGGCTGGTAGACAAACTAAAAGGCAAGTAATTACAACAAAAACCGGAACATACCTTTATGGATCGCAGAACATTTATTGAAAAGTCGGCGCTGGCGGGTGCAGCATTCTCCTCGCTCCCGTTGCTGACGGCATTGAAACGGGCATCGCCTTACCGAACAGCGCTCATCGGTGCGGGCTGGTGGGGTACGAACATCCTCCGATGCGCCATCCAGGCAGGCGAATCGAAACTGGTGGCATTGTGCGACGTAGATCAGAACCAGCTGAAAATATGCTCTGAAGTTTTTGCCAAACTCACCCCGGATAAGCCGAAACTTTACAAGGATTACCGTGAAATGCTGGCGAAGGAAAAACCCGAGATCGTGATCGTGGCCACGCCGGATCACTGGCATGCATTGTGCTGCATTGCAGCCATCGAGTCCGGTGCGCATGTTTATGTAGAAAAACCGATTTCACACACCATCAAGGAAGGTCGCGCGATGGTGAATGCCACGCGCAAACACGGGCGCATTGTGCAGGTAGGTACGCATAGGCGCGTGTCCCCGCATAACGTATCCGGGATGGAATTCCTGAAATCCGGTAAGGCCGGTAAGATCGGCATGGCGCGGGCGTTTGTGCATTATGGAGGCGGCCCGGGCCAAAAAACGCCAGACGCAGAACCGCCGCAAGGTCTCGACTGGGATTTCTATTGCGGTCCGGCGCCGTTGGTACCTTATAATAAGACCATTCACCCGAAAGGCTTCCGGAATTACCTCAATTTCGCCAACGGTACGCTCGGCGACTGGGGTATTCACTGGCTGGATCAGGTACTGTGGTGGTCGGAGCAGAAATATCCGAAGAAAGTTTATTCTACCGGAGGCCGCGCAATCCGCCAGGACAATACCGACGCACCGGATCACCAGGTAGCTGTTTACGATTTCGACGGCTTCACTTTGGAATGGGAGCACCGTAACTTCGCAGCCAACAATGCCGAAAAAACGCATCCTAACCAGGCCGTAGGCGTGTATTTCTATGGAACGGAGGGTACATTCCACATGGGCTGGCTCGATGGCTGGACGTTCTACCCTACCAATCCGAACAAACCGGTGATCCATCAGGATGCCCAGCTCAACAAGCCCGACGACCAGAATATCCAGCAGCTTTGGGCCAACTTCCTGGAATCCATTAAAAGCAATAAACCACCTATTTGCGAGATTGAAGTGGGACAACGCTCCACGAATGTGGCATTATTGGGGATGCTTTCCTACAAATTGGGAAGGAGCATTGTTTGGGATGGTGAAAAAGAAATCATTCCCGGGGACGACGAGGCCAACAAACTACTGAGCCGCGACTACCGCGGGGAGTGGAAATATCCGCAGGTGTAGAACTGGTCAGGTGTGGACATTGTAGTCAGGTATTGTCATTTGTAGTTAGGTTTTGTCAGGTGTAGTCATTTATAGTCAGGGATTGTATTTATAGTCGGGGATTGTCATTCTATTAAATCTGTTGACTATTCTTGTCCACACCTGACTAAACTTCACTATTCTTGACAATACATGACTACACATGACTACACATGACTAATCTTGACTACACCTGACCATTCTTGACCCCAAACGATCGCTAATCAATCTTCACGACTTCCGCCGGAATGTTATATTGATCCACCGCTTCACGAGCGAAGCGGACGTGCCCGCGTGGGGCCATCAGGTACAACTTCGCACCTTTCATACCTGCCAGTTCACTGAGCAGCTTCCATTTCGAAATATGACCACGCATCTGGTCGGTTTTAATGCAAACTTCCAGGTAATGCCTGTTGAACATGTTCACGCCTGTTACATCGGGCGTAAAACGGGTGTTATCCGCCGCCCTTTCGTAGGATTTGGGCGTTTCGTACCCTTCCATATTAGCCTGGATTTCCTTGAACCCGTGCGATTTTGCCCACTTTACCACAAGTGGGATGAATGCTTCTTTTTCCATAATGAACATGAATAATTTTCTGCTCTAAAACCAGCAGTTTCAACAATACAAATCTTGACTGAGCAGGGGGATATGACAGGAGCGATATTCCCGGTGGAGCAGGATCTTGAAGAAAGATAGCCAATTTTCTGTAAAACCGCAAGCTTCACGCAGGATCAGTCATCCAGTTCATCCCTGAAATTATTGTAGGCCGAGAGCAATTCGCGGTGCGTTTTGGCATTCTTCTGAACCAGCGCCAATTCCAGCCCCTTCTGATAAATTCCCTCAGCTTTTTCCACTTTCTCCATTGCAGCAAAAAATGCGCCAGCGTGGTAATAAGTGGGTAGGTAATCGGGATGTTTTTCGAGAAGGAGGTTAAAAAAGCGTTCCGCTTCCGTTAGATCGGACTTGGAATACTCTATCGCGAGCGCATAGGCATTGAACGGATCGGCGGGGTCTTCTTCGTAAAAAGCGAGTAAATTGGCGAGTAAGGAGTTATTCATCGATATTATTATGCTTGCATACTGTTTACTTTTCCCTTAATTTGCCCGGGCAAAGTTATTCTCATCAAACGTAAAGATAAGTAACCATACCATCATGAAAATACTCGTTTGTATAACTAATGTCCCCGATACAACAGCCAAGATAAGCTTCACCGACAACGACACCAAACTCAATAAAAATGGTGTACAATTCATCATCGGTCCCTACGACGATTACGCGCTCGCCCGCGGCGTGGAGCTGAAAGAGCAATCCGGCGGCAACCTTACCGTCCTGCACGTAGGCGAAGCCGACGCCGAGCCTCAGATCCGCAAAGCGCTCGCAATCGGTGCGGACGATGCCATCCGCGTGGATGCCGATCCGCAGGACTCTTATTTTGTAGCCGCACAAATCGCGCACATCGCCAGCCAGAGCAGCTATGACCTCATTCTGATGGGCCGCGAATCCATCGACTACAACAGCGGCGTAGTGCACGGGCTGGTGGGCGAAATGCTGGGGATCCCCTCCTATTCACCGGTCATGAAGCTCGATCTGGAAGGCAGCAATGCCACCATTACCCGTGAGATCGACGGGGGCAAGGAAGTGCTCAAAGCACCGCTTCCGCTCGTTTTGGGCTGCCAGGAACCGATTGCCGAGTGGAAAATCCCGAATATGCGCGGCATTATGACGGCCCGTACCAAGCCCTTGAATGTGGTGGAGCCCGTTTCTGTCGACGACATGACGATACCGCAAACTTACCAGCTGCCCGCTCCGAAAGGCGCTTGCAAAATGATCCCGGCCAGCGAGGCGGAAACGCTCATCAGGCTGCTGCAAACCGAGGCAAAAGTGTTGTAATACGCGGCTTATTTTTCACATCCAAACGAAAACGATCATGTCAGTCCTTATATATGTAGAACTCGATAACGGTTCCATCAAGAAAACTTCGCTGGAAGCCGTGGCTTACGGCGCGAAAGTGGCATCCCAAACCGGCGGCCAGGCCGTGGTACTTACATTGGGCAAAGCCGATAATGCCGAACTTGAAAAAGCAGGGCATTATGGTGCCGCCAAAGTGCTCCATGCCGCCGATGCCAAACTGGAACACGAAAACAGTCTCGCCTATGCGGACGCGCTCGTGCAGGCAGCTGCGCAGGAAGGCAGTAAAATCATTATCCTTTCCAAATCCGGCCTCGGCGATGCCATAGCAGCCCGTGCAGCCGCGAAGCTGAAAGCGGGCATCGTGTCCGGCGTGACCGCCTTGCCCGAAACCAATGGCGGTTTCAAAGTGACACGGAGCATTTTTACCGGTAAAGCATTCGCTACGACGGAAATCAAGTCGGACATTAAAGTGCTGGTGATCCGCAAAAATGCCATTGAAATAGACGAAGCGACTCTCACCGGCGGTAATGCAGTGGTAGAAGCTTTTCAACCCGCATTGCGCGACAGTGATTTTACGGCCAGCGTCGTGAGCGTCGAAAAGGCGGATTCGGAATTGTCGCTGACCGAGGCGGAGATTATCGTCTCCGGCGGACGTGGCATGAAAGGCCCCGAGCACTGGCAGCCGTTGATCGACCTGGCGAAAGCATTAGGCGCGGCAACCGGCTGTTCCAAGCCCGTTTCCGACCTCGATTGGCGCCCGCATCACGAGCATATCGGACAGACGGGCATTAAAGTAGCGCCGAACCTCTATATCGCTTGCGGCATATCCGGTGCAATCCAGCACCTCGCCGGCGTGAATGGTTCCAAGTGCATCGTGGTGATCAACAAAGATCCCGAAGCGCCGTTCTTCAAAGCGGCCGACTACGGCATTGTCGGAGATGTTTTTGAAGTACTGCCTAAATTGACGGAAGCGGCAAAAAGCCTCAAATAGTGGTTTCAAGGCTCTTTTTTTAAAATTCACAGAAATGACAATACATCAAAAAGAGGCTTAAAATCAATTGATTAACCCGTTTTGGTTTTTGCCCTGCCGACAGGCGCCGAATCTTAACCCTTACTGCATTTTTTTAT
>DATMSL010000977.1:0-3529 GCA_035565435.1 Dyadobacter sp.
AGGAGCCTATTTTGCAGATTCACAAAGTTTCTATCATCGTTTATCTGCTCGCATTGCTGGGAATACTAAATGTGCCTTCCCTTTATCAAACGTGTATCATTGTGAATGAAAATACTTTCCTGCGCGACCAGCCTTCATCTGCTGCCGGTGTGGTCGACAAAGTTGGGAAGGGCCATAAACTGACAATTATTGGGTCCGTGGACCATTGGGACAGGGTCATTTGGAACAACCAGATCGTGTATATTCGTAAAAGCGATCTGTGGAACATTTGAGAAACCTGGTTGGTATCATTTTTGCAACATATGAGTTTGTATGTATATTTAGGAGTCAAATTTTTTAATTAACGCTGTATGAAAAAGCCAATGAAACGTTTTTTACTATTGATCGCAGGAGTTTTGATGTTAGGTTTTGTTACTTCTTGTAAAGAAGAAGGGCCTCACAAAGATGACATTGTGAAGCTGTCGGCCGTCATCAATAGTAGCGCCACGATGCCAAAATCTACATCTTCAGCGCAGGGAACTGGTGTTTTTGAATACAACAAGGCTACTATGGAGCTGAAATACAACATCACTTACCAGAACATCACTCCCACCTCGGTGAATATTCACGCTGCCAATCCTGCATGGCAAGTTGGCGGTATTGTTTTCCCGCTTGCTGATAAGCCCGCCGGAAACCAGGTGCAAGGCTCGGTAAAACTGAACCTGGAACAGCAAACCCAGCTTATCACTGGTATGATGTATGTAAATATCCCGACTGAACTGTACTACTACGGAGAAATCCGCGGACAGATTCTGGTCGATAAATTCGAAGAGTAATCCACATTACGCCATACAAAAAAAGGCTTTCGGGATCGCCGAAAGCCTTTTTTATGCCTTACTTTTTTCCTTTCTTCTTCTGCCTCGATTCGAATTCCTCAATCTCCCGCATCAGCGCTCCAAGGTCGTCGGTCGTATCGGCGGTGAATTCGAGCGTCTCGGCGTAATCTTCGGCGGTTAGCTTCACCACAGCTATGGGTTTGTCGAGATATTGCTGTATCTGGTCGAGTACCGGCTTTTCTTCTTCACTGCAAAACGACACTGCAATCCCTTTCTGCATCCCGCGACCGGTACGGCCTACACGGTGAACATAATTTTCGGGTTGCTCGGGCAAATCGTAATTGATCACGTAATCCACATTTGGAATATCGATTCCACGCGCGCTCACATCCGTCGCAATCAGCACTTTTACATTACCTTTCTTAAACTCGTTCATGGCCGTGAGGCGGTCGGCCTGCTCCTTATCCCCGTGAATCGTCAGACTTTTGATTTCCATGCGTTCGAGCGCGTTATATACACGCTCCGCGCGCACCTTCGTGCGCACGAACACGAGGATCTTTTTATCGGCATTCTGGCGAATGACGCGTTCCAGGAAAAACCGCTTGTCGTCCATAGCCACAAAAGCAACGGAATGGTCGATGTTCTTGGCAACAGGATTTTTTGGCGAAATCTGGATGCGGATCGCATTCCTGACCAGTGAGTAGGCCAGTTTCTTGATCTTTTCATCAATGGTAGCCGAGAAAAAAAGCGTTTGCCTTCTTTTAGGTAAATGCCGGATCAGGTCCTGGATATCCTTGATAAACCCGAGGTCGAGCATATGATCGGCTTCGTCGAGAATGAGCGTATCCACACGGTCGAGCTTGATGTAACCCTGGCTCACCAGGTCGAACATCCGGCCGGGCGTCGAGACGAGAATATCGATACCTTTTTCGAGCTTCGCGATCTGAGGTCCCTGCTCTACTCCGCCGAAAACACTGAAAGTTTTTACTTTGGTATGGCGCGAAATGCTCGTAAAAACCTCGGCAATCTGAATCGCCAGTTCTCGCGTAGGTACCATGACCACGCATTTGATCCCCTCTGACCGGCTCGATGTCTTCTGTTTATGCAGCTTATCCACCACCGGGATCGCAAAAGCGGCTGTCTTACCGGTACCTGTCTGCGCGATGGCCAGCACGTCCTCCCCTTTCATTACCGCCGGAATGGCTTTAAACTGAATATCGGTCGGCTTTTTGAACCCGGCCGCTTCCAGGCTCCGCTTGATCTCCGCGGCAATGGGGTAATCTTCAAATTTCATAAGCAAATAATGGGGCAGACCGGCGCCGGCCTGCCCTTCGTTTTAATGGGAGTGCAAAGATAACCGGTTATCCGGCAATGCATGAGCTATTACAAGCCCGGCTCATAAAACCGCAACCGGTTCCGCAGCGAAGCAACTTCCCTGTCCATATGTTCGATACGGCTAAGCAGCCCCTGAATGGCTTCAATCCCTTCCAGATTGATGTCAAGTTCGTGGTGTAAACGGATAATGCGTTCGATGTCGTTCAGCTGAGGGACCTGCAAAAAACGCGCGTTGCCGACGATCACCGTTTCGATCAGGTCGTGTTCCTGCAATGACTCTACAAATGCGTATTCCACATCATAATTCATGCAGAATACCTCAATGGCAATCAATTGATCATTTTCCATATCGTTTTCAGGATTTAGACAATTCTGTAAACAACTCCTTCTGGCGGTCGGTCAGGTTAGTCGGGATTTTGACATCGAAAGTCACGTAAAGATCACCGAACTGCCCCTCCTGTTTGTAAACCGGAAAGCCTTTTCCTTTTAGGCGCACCACGCTGCCATTCTGTGTTTCTGGCTTCACGGGCAGTTTCACTTTCCCGCTCAACGTCTCCACCACCAGCTCCCCGCCCAGCACGGCCGTGTAAAGATCCAGCTCCGCTTTCAAATGCAGGTCATTGCCCGACCTTCTGAATTTCTCGTCGGTTCCGACCGAAAAAGTGATGTACAAGTCTCCGTTAGGTCCGCCGTTGCTTCCAGGCCCGCCATGGCCTGCTATTTTAATAGTTTGCCCGTTTTCAACGCCTGCCGGCACGGTGATGCGGATATTCTTACCATTCACCGTCAGCGTTTGCTTGTGTGTTTCGTAAGCGTCGCGCAAGCCCAGGTGGATTTCGGCCTGGTAATCCTGCCCACGGAAACGCGCCTGACGGCCGCCGCCGAAACCCGAACCAAACATCGATTCGAAGAAATCGGAGAAACCTTCGTTGCTCCCGCCATACCATTGGCCCTCCTGCCCTCCTGTCTGGCTGCGCGCCTGCCGCGCCCGCTCGAATTCCTCACTATGCTGCCAGTCCTTTCCGTACTTATCATACTTTTTCCGCTTTTCCGGGTCGCTTAGCACCTCGTTCGCTTCATTCAGTTCCTGAAACTTCTTCTGCGCTTCCTTGTCGTTCGGGTTCAGATCAGGATGGTATTTCCTCGCTAATTTTCTGTAAGCATTCTTAATGGCCTTATCGTCAGCATTTTTGTCAATTCCGAGTATTTGATAATAATCTACAAAAGCCATAAACATTCAATCTGTTGAAGTGAATAATGGTTTACAAAACAGTCCTCTACTTTCGTGCCAACATTTTCAGATACAATTCTTCTACTTTCTGACGTGCCCAGGGTGTTTTTCGCAGAAATTTCAGGCTCGATTTCACGCTGGGATCGTG
>DATMSL010000978.1:0-4204 GCA_035565435.1 Dyadobacter sp.
ATCTGTAAGGAAGTTCACGGCCGGCATTAATACCGATACGCGGGCCGGTTGTAATCGCCTGAGGAGCAGCGACTGGCGCTCGGAGGTATAATATATTACCAGAAAGTAAGGTCGCATTGTGCTTGTCACGCTCAATGCCCATGGCCTGCACCAGTTTGCCAGGGCCACGGCAAAGTTCTTTAAGCGTTATCTTACCGGTCGGGGACATACCGGGTGTTTTTCCGGGGCGGATCAGCCTGCGCATTTCCATGAGCTCAATACCGGCCGTAGGCTGCAATGCACGGATCAGCACCGCTTCCCCGGTGCCTTCGGCATTGCTGACGATATTGAAGCATTGGTACATGCCGTAAATCAGGTATACATACACTGTCCCTGCGATGCCATACATCGGCTCAGTGCGCGGAGTGCGCCGGTTGAATGCATGGCATGCGGGATCATCCTGTAAATAGGCCTCCGTTTCGACAATTATGCCGCTTGTGAGGCCGTCCGGACTTTCATGCACCAGTTCGCAGCCCAGCAATTTTTGTGCGAGCGTGCGGGTATCATAATCGGAGAAGAAGGAAAGAGGAAGCTTCTCTCCGGGCATCAGATAATGTTCATCGTTTGCTCCTTGATTTTTTCGAGCTCATCCTTCATTTGTACTACCAAATGCTGGATCGTAGCATCGTTGGCTTTCGAGCCGATGGTGTTAATCTCCCGGCCGATTTCCTGCGCTATGAAATTGAGCTTTTTACCGTTGCTTTCCGAAGCTTTCATCGTTTCGATGAAATAGGTAAGGTGGTTTGCCAGACGGATTTTCTCTTCCGAAATATCGAATTTCTCGACATAATAAATCAGTTCCTGCTCGAAACGGTTCGGATCGAAATTGTCGTCGGTCAGCAGGTCCCTTACTTGCTTTTCCAGGCGCTCACGAACGGCGGGAATGCGGGTTTTGTCCTGTTCGGCCACCTGGTCGAGGAGGTTCTGAATGGTGCCGATGTATTCGGCGAATTTGTCGGCAGTCATGCGGCCTTCCTGCTCACGGAACACAGAACATTTACGGAGCGCTTCCATCACCGCCACCTTGATCTGCGCCCAGTCGTCCTCTTTGCTGGTTTCGTCGACCGTTTCGTTGTTGTACGCATTGGGCATTTGCAATGCAATGCGGAGGAGCTCTGTGAAATCCGGCATGAAGCCCAGGTCGGTCGCTGTTTGAGACAGGTCCTGGTAATAGGCGCTTACAAGCGACCTGTTTACCGAAGTGGAAGCGACCGTCTTACCCACGGGCTGGACAGTGAGCGTAAACTCCACTTTACCGCGTTCGAGCGATTGAGTAATGAGGTTACGGATTTCGATCTCCCTTTCGGAGTAGTTGCGTGGTACGCGGCAGTAAATATCCAGGAATTTAGAGTTCAATGTCTTGATTTCCACCGTAACATTGATCGATTCGGATTCGATGTTGGATACACCGTATCCGGTCATTGATTTTAACATAAGAATGTGCGTTGGTTCCGGTTGGGGAACGGGTTAATTAAATCGCTGCTTGCCACCCGATTTTGCCGGATGCTGGCTTTCTGATGGTTGCGGCTTTGAGATCAATGCATTCTTTTCCATATCGGCATTGAAAATACGGAACCTGGATACGTCGCAGGCCAGGTACAGTGCTTGGAGCAATGAGCCGGGTTCTGCAATATTTTTACCTGCAATATTGTAGGCCGTGCCGTGGTCGGGCGAGGTGCGTACGGCCGAAAGCCCGGCGGTGAAATTCACGCCTTCGTTGAATGCCAGTGTTTTGAACGGGATCAGGCCCTGGTCGTGGTACATCGCGAGTACGGCGTCGTACTGGCGGTAAGTACCCGCAGCAAAGAAGCCGTCAGCAGGGAAGGGGCCAACCACCAAATTTCCTTTTTCTTTAAACTGCTTGATCACCGGCTGGATGATCTCGATCTCTTCCGAGCCCAGCAAACCATTCTCGCCCGCGTGCGGGTTGAGGCCCAGCACCGCCAGTTTAGGTTTTTTAATACCAAAATCACCTTTCAACGACTGCAAAATCTGCTCGATTTTGGCTGTGAGTTTTTCCGCCGTGATGTGTTCGCGCACGTTTTGCAAAGGGATATGGCCTGTAAGCACGCCTACGCGCAGATCGCCTGCTACCATAAACATCAGCGCATCGTCCTTGCCGAATGCTTCGGCGAGGTATTCGGTATGGCCCGGGAATTTAAAATCTTCGTTCTGGATGTTGTCCTTATTGATCGGGCCGGTAACGAGGGCTTGTATTTTCCCTTCTTTCAGGTCTTCTACGGCGCGTTTCAATGAGGCAAAGGAACCCTGGCCGGCTTCCGCGGTGATTTTCCCGGGCTGTATTTCCGTCTGGTGGTCGTGCCAGCAGGTGATGACATTCGTGAGTTTATGGTTGGCCTGCTCGGGTTTCTGGATGCCGTGCAGGTTCCAGTCTTTCATTTCGAGCAGGTTGCGGTATTGGTTCAGTACTCTGAGGGAGCCGTAAATGATTGGTGTGCACAATTTTGATAACTGGTTCCCCTCTAATGCTTTAAGGATTACTTCCGGGCCAATGCCGTTATAATCTCCGATTGTGATTCCGATGACCGGTTTATCACTGTGTTGTTCGCTCATGTAGGTAAATGCTGTTCTATGTGTTCTCCTGCGTAATTCTGTATTACTTTTGCCGAACGGTTCAACCGGCAAGTTACAAAAAATCCTGTGCTACTATGAAAATCCTGATCGCAGACTCCATGCATCCGTCATTATTCGGAATGTTGGACGAGCAAAAGTGGGAATACGATTACCATCCTGAATACAAAAGAGAAGACATAAAGAACGCATTGCCCGGCTACGACGGCCTGATGATCCGCAGCAAGACATTTCTGGATCGCGAGATGCTCGAAAACGCCAAACAGCTGCGTTTCATCGCACGCGCGGGCGCGGGGCTGGACCTGATCGACCTGGATGTGGCCAAAGGGCTGAATATCGAAGTCTTTCACGCAGGTACGGGCAACCGTGATGCCGTAGCGGAACAGGCTTTGGGCATGCTACTGGCGCTTTTTAACAACATTCTACGCGCCGACCGGCAGGTACGGAACGGTATATGGGACCGTGAAGGTAACAGGGGAGTGGAGTTGATGGGTAAAACCGTTGGTCTGATCGGTTACGGCAACAATGGCTCTGCTACTGCCAAGAGACTCAGCGGTTTCGGCTGCAAAGTGCTTACGTATGACAAGTACCGTGACAACTACGGCGATGGATTCGCTGCGGAATCATCCATTGAAGAAATCCAGCGCGAGGCCGACATTCTCAGCCTGCACATTCCGTTGACGGACATTACGCGTTCCCTCGTGAATGAAGAATTTATTCGCGCTTTTGCCAAGCCATTTTATTTATTAAACTTATCCAGAGGTGAAGTGGTGAAATTAAAGGCAGTAACCGAAGCGCTGGAAAGTGGTAAAATCAAAGGCGCTTGCCTGGATGTGCTCGAAAATGAAAAGATTGGAAAACTGACAGCGGAGCAGCAGGACGTTTTTGATTATTTGTGTGCGTCGGATCGGGTGGTACTTACACCGCATATCGGAGGCTGGACGCACGAGAGTTACGTCCGGATCAATAAAGTATTGGTTGAACAAATCCGGAACTGGCTATAAACAAATATGCCGACCAATGGTCGGCACGTTTGCATCTATTAGCCATGAAAAATAAAATACTTACTTGCCAAGTGTACCGCGAAGCGCACGTGGGATTTCAACTGATGCGATCGGGTTGCTTGCCGCTGTCAATATAACAAAATTTTCAGCTTTGAGTGCACCAACCTTCACAGATTTTCCTAAATCTAGTTCAGTCACATCAACATTTACATAGTCAGGGATGTTATCCGCAAGACCCTGTACGCGCAATTTACGCAATTTTTGGTTCATTTTACCACCTTTCATTACCCCGGCAGATGTACCAGTCAATTTGATAGGCACTTCAACTTTAATTTCTTTTCCGGGCACGATCTGAAGGAAATCCGCGTGGATCAACGCATCGTTTACTGGGTGGAATTGAGTTTCCTGAAGAATCGCATTGTACTCGGTACCTTCGATGTTCAGTGTAACGTTAAAAATATCCGGTGTGAAAAGCAATTCACGGAACAGCATGGCAGGTGCATAGAAATGCACTTGTTCGCTTCCTCCGTACAGCACAGATGGAACATAACCCTGAGCGCGCAAGTTCT
>DATMSL010000979.1:0-7852 GCA_035565435.1 Dyadobacter sp.
TGATACTTGGATCAAACCTGGTAAAGTAGGTAGCCGCCACAATTATTAAATCAAAAAGCATCCCCATAAAGGATGCTTTTTTGCGTTTTGAGGTTATTTCGAATACAATTATTACCTATGCCTACGCGTCGATTCGCGCACAATTAGCTCGGTAGGCAACGAAATCTCCTGTGTAGGATAGTTTTGCTTTTGAATATGACGGATCAGTACCTCACAGCTTTTGCGGCCGATCTCATAGGCAGGTTCTGCGATGGTGGAAAGCGAGGGTGATATGATTTTGGAGGTTGGGTCGTTGGTGAAACCTATAACTCCAACTTCCTCGCCCACCCAAACACCGTGCTCTCGTAGCCATAGGATCACACCGAATGCTTTACGGTCGTTTACGGAGAAGATGGCGTCGGGAGGTGATGTGCTGTTGAATAATAGCTCCATGTCCTGCCGCCCGTTTTCGTCGCTGAAACCGGAATGGATGACTCCGTAAGGTTCAAGACCGTGCTTTTTCAATGTATCGAGATAACCCCGAAGCCTTTGTTGGGTCAGATTCAGGCCTGGCGGACCGGCTAAGTGGGCGATTTTGGAATAACCCTGTACGATCAGATGCTCGGTAGCCATACAGGCGCCGGTGTAATCATCCTGAACGATAGCGGATGTTCTGACCGCCTCAGGGACACGATCGAAGAATACCAGAGGCACGTCGGCTTCGATCAACTCCTCAAAATGGCTGAAATCGGTTGTTTCATAAGTAATGCAGGCCAATAGCCCGTCGACGCTACTAAGGGAAAGTTCCCGAACGACCTTTGTCTCCCAGTAAGCCGAATCGTTTGTCAGATACAGCATTACCTGATAATTCTGCTCTAATGCATATTCCTGGATGCCTGTGATTACGGTTGAGAAGTAATAATTGGTAATTGCCGGAATGATCACTGCGATTTTGTGCGTACCGCTTTTGACTAGTCCGGTTGCATTGAAGTTGGGCCGGTAATTCATTTTTGCAGCGGTGTCCAACACCAGTTTCCTCGTTTCTGAACTCACGTCATAAGTGTCCCTCATCGCGCGTGAGACAGTTGCTACCGATATTCCGAGGGCTTTGGCAATGTCTTTAATCGTAGTTAACCTTTTTGTCATTGAACTAACTGCTTCATGGCATGGAATGAAATTCTGGTTTCGATAACGTTCTCGCTACTATTTAAAGTAAATATCTGGAATGCCGCTATAAAACATTGTAAAATTGTACGATTGCAAACGTTTTTTTGGATTGTACAACGACTCAAAGCAAATGAAAAAGCGGGAATTTTTGAAAATAGCAGGTTTGGGGACGCTCGGAATGGCCGGAGCCAATGCAAAGATCACCGGTGAGCCAGGTATCATAATTCCAACCGGTAAAAAGCAACTCTTCAACATGAGCGGTTATGCCGCGCCCAAAATGGATATCGTGCGTATAGGTTATATCGGTATGGGTAACCGCGGCGGCGGAGCCATCAAGCGCATTGTGCACCTTGCGAGTGTGCAGGTGAAGGGCGTGGCTGATATTGTACCTGAAAAGGCCGACAATGCAAAGAAATTCCTGACGGACGCCGGACACAAACCGGATGCGTATTCCGGTTCACCCGACGCCTGGAAGAAAATGTGCGAGCGTGACGACATCGATTTAATCTACATTTGCACGCCCTGGAGCCTGCATACGCCCATGGCCCTGTACGCGATGGAACACGGTAAACATGTGGCAACGGAAATCCCGGCGGCAACCACAGTGGAAGATTGCTGGAAGCTCGTTGAAACTTCCGAGCGTACCAAAAAGCATTGTATGATGCTGGAAAACTGCTGCTACGACTTTTTTGAACTACTCACATTGAATATGGCCCGACAACGCTTTTTCGGAGAGATTGTGCATGTCGAAGGCGCCTATATTCACGATATTTTTGAATCATTGTTCCAGAAAGACAAGCGCTATGATTTGTGGCGCCTGAAAGAAAACCAGCGAAACGGTAATTTGTATCCTATGCACGGGCTGGGGCCTATCGCACAGATTCTGGACATTAACCGGGGCGATAAAATGGATTACTTGGTGTCGATGAGCAGCAATGACTATATGCTGCAAGCCAAAGCCAATGAACTGGCAGCGAAAGATCCAGATTTCAAAAGATTCGGGGGAAAATCGTATCGCGGCAATATGAACACAACCACCATTAAGACCAACAAGGGAAAGACGATTATGCTGCAACACGACGTATCTTCTCCCCGACCCTATTCACGGTTGCATCTGATCAGCGGTACCAAGGGTGCTGCACAAAAGTATCCGTTGCCGGAAGACGGCACGCAGGGCCGTATTTCGCAAGGACATGAGTGGATTAAGCCCGAAGAATTTAAAAAGCTTGAACAGCAATATCAGCCCGAAATCGTAAAGCGGGTAGGAGAATTGGCGAAAAAGGTGGGTGGCCACGGTGGAATGGACTTCCTTATGGACTGGCGATTGATCGATTGCCTGCGTAATGGGTTACCGTTGGATCAGGACGTATATGACGCTGCGTCATGGAGCGTGATCTCGCCCCTGACCGAATGGTCGGTCGCGAACAGGTCCAATTCAATAGACGTTCCGGACTTTACCAATGGTTCCTGGAAGAAAAACAAGCCTGTTGACATTGCATTGAAGGACGGCGGTAATACGGAAGTAAAATCATAAAAGAGCATGAAAGTTATTATTTCGGGGACAAAAGAGGAATTGGGGCAAAGTGCAGGGGCTTATGCAGCCATGATTATCAGGGACACAATTACCAGGCAAGGATATGCGAATGTGATCCTGGCTACCGGAACCAGTCAATTTGAAACACTGAATCAGCTGATTGAAGAGAAAGATATCGACTGGTCGAAAGTCACGATGTTCCATTTGGACGAATACATCGGTCTGTCGGTGACCCATCCGGCAAGTTTTCGAAAGTATCTGGCCGAGCGGTTCTTGTCCAGAGTACCTTCTCTGCGTGCTTCGTATCTTATTAATGGTGAAGGAAATCTTGAAAAAGAATTGGAGTACCTGGCCCGGGAAATTGGCCAGCATCCGATAGACGTTGCGCTAGTAGGCATTGGCGAGAATGGGCATTTGGCATTCAACGACCCGCCGGCTGATTTTGAGACAGAGTCGCCCTATTTAGTGGTCAATCTCGACGAGCCATGCCGTCGTCAGCAAATGGGCGAGGGGTGGTTTGGATCATTGGAAGAAGTCCCGTTGCAGGCGATCAGCATGTCGGTGCGGCAGATCATGAAGTCCGCGTATATCATTTGTTCGGTCCCCGATGAAAGAAAAGCGGTAGCGGTCAAAAACAGCCTGGAAAACGAGGTTAGCAATGCATTTCCGGCGAGTATTTTGCAGCTTCATCCGCATTGCGCCTTCTTCCTGGATAGAGAATCTGCGAGCTTGCTGACGGCCATTGAAACGGCGAACAGCGATATCGAAATACGTAAATAGCAGCGTAAGTACGGGTAAAAGTAGCAGTGCAGCAGCTTCTATTCCAAACAGTTGTCCTAAACCTATGGAAGCACCTTCTATTATCGTTCAAAAGGAAGTCAGGCCTTCTCATTCGCCTGGCCGGCTGGCCTCGATCGATGCATTGCGGGGATTTGATATGCTGATGATTGCAGGAGGTGGTCAGTTCATTTCTACCTTGGGCGGGAAAACGGGTATTCCGTTCATCGACGCCGTCGCCGCGCAATTCGAGCACCCGGCCTGGAATGGCTTTACATTTTACGATTTTATCTTCCCGCTGTTCCTCTTTCTGGCAGGCACCTCGCTCGCATTCAGCGTTACGGGTGGTTTGGCAAAGGGCATTTCGCAGTCCGTGATAAGAAACAAGGTGTTCAAGCGAATGCTGATCCTTATCGCATTGGGCATTCTGGATAAGAACGCGCCGATGGACATTTTCGATCCCGCGCACATACGCTACGGGAGCGTGCTCGGGCGGATAGGGCTCGCGACGTTCATTTCGGCCATTTTGTATATGAAATTCGGTACGAACCAGCGATTGTATATTGCTGCGGGCATTCTGGTTGCTTACTATCTAACATTAGTATTAGTGCCGGTGCCAGGGTTTGGCGCTGGCGATCTTTCTTTCGAAGGCAATCTGGTAGGCTGGATTGATCGCAATTTTATGCCGGGAATATTGAAGCAGGGAACGTATGATGAACTGGCGCTCCTTACCCAGTTTCCGGCGATATGCCTCACTATTTTTGGGACTGTGGCTGGCGATGTGCTATTGCGCGAAAGTGATGATGCTGGGCCAAAAATAGGAAAGCTTTTCCTGCTCGCGTCCGCTGGTATTGCGATCGGGCTGCTGTGGAATTTCGTTTTTCCCGTTAATAAACACCTTTGGTCGAGCTCGTTTATCATGCTTACTTCCGGAATGGCCTTTGCGATGCTTGGGCTGTTTTACTGGATCATCGATATGAAGGGTTACCATAAATGGGCGTTTTTCTTCCGGGTGATCGGTCTGAATTCGCTGGTCATTTACCTGGCTGTACGGTTTGTGAATTTCAACGAGTCGTCGAGGCTGCTCTTTGCGGGTATTTACAAACATGCCCCCGAAAACTGGCACGAGGTTTACAATACGCTTGGCGGGTTTGTGCTGGTATGGCTGTTCCTCTACTTCTTGTATCGTCAAAAAATATTTGTCAAAGTCTAGTTTATGAAAACTACCGACACGGACTGCAATGCTGGGGAAATATCGCGAAGATCCTTTTTGAAAAACACCGCCGGTTCGGTAGCGCTGTCGATAGCGGGCGGCATTTCGGTAACCGCAGCAGCTCCGACTTTTTATACACACAGTAACAACCCGCTTTTTATGGCATCAGAAAAAAGCCTTATCGGCGCTTATGGTCCCTGGGCCGCCTCATTGCTTCCGGCGCAGCCGCCGCTTTCTTTTCGTAACCAAAAGTGGGGTAATATCGACGCCTGGCGGAAGGAGGCTTTGGAAAAAACAATAGAGCTGGTATCGGCTCCTGTGAAGCCGGCATTACCAAAGGTTACTGTCAAGAAAAAATATGCTTACGACGGGCTGGAAATAGAAGAACTTTCGTGGCAATTGCCTTACGGGCGGCCTACCGAAGCGGTTTTGCTCAAACCGGCAGGCGTTACCAAACCTTTGCCGGGCATTCTGGGGCTTCACGACCATGCGGGAATGAAGTATTTCGGGCTAAGGAAAATTGTCAAAACCTCCGATGACCAGCATCCGATATTGAAAGAACATCAGAAAACGGACTACGGTGGTAAGGCCTGGGCGAATGAGATTGCAAAGCAAGGTCACGTTGTGTTGGTGCATGATACTTTTGCATTCGGTAGCCGCAGGGTATATTATGAAGATACAAAAGGGCTGAACTGGGGCGCAGTGAGCACAGAAGGGAAATCGGACGCCGATCCCGAAAAACCTGAGCATATCCGGAGTTACAATGCATGGTCATCGGAGCATGAGCATGTCATGTCCAAATCGCTGTTTTCGGCCGGTACTACCTGGCCGGGTGTGTTTTTGGTAGAAGATCAGGTTGCGCTAGATATTCTGGCAGACCGGAAGGAGGTAGACGCTAACCGCCTTGGGTGTGGCGGGCTTTCGGGAGGTGGTTTAAGGACGGTTTACCTCGCCGGCCTCGATCCCCGCATTAAATGCGCCGTCTGCGTCGGTTTTATGACTACGTGGAAGGATTTGATTTTGAATAAATCATTCAACCATACCTGGATGACTTACACGCCGCTGCTGCCGAAATACCTTGATTTTCCCGAGATTCTTGGCCTGAGGGTGCCATTGCCGACATTGGTCTTGAATAATAACCAGGACGAACTCTACACGCTTCCGGAAATGAAGCAAGCGGACGCCATTCTCACCGAAGTTTTCAAAAAGGCCGGTGCTTCTGATAAGTATAAAGCCAGTTTTTACGACGGCCCTCACAAGTTCGATGCCGATATGCAGAAAGAGGCATTCGAATGGTTCAGGAAGTGGCTGTGAGGTAAATTTCCGCCCAGCGAAGATCTTCCGGGGTCGTAATTTTGATATTCTCGTAAGCGCCGTCGATGAGCTGAATGTGGTAACCCCAGGCTTCGAGTACGCTCGCGCAATCGGTGAACGACTCGTGGTAATCGGCGGCGAATGCAGCCTTCATCCACGATGACCGGAAAGTTTGCGGCGTCTGAATAAGCCTGAACAGCGTGCGGTCCATCGCCTTGTTACCTTCGTTCTGGCCCACAATCCGAATCGAATCTTTCAAAGGTACACTCACCACCGCAGCGCCGTGTAAAGCGGCTGTTTTGAAGCTGTCGGCAATGATTTCGCGGGAAATTACTGGCCTTACGCCATCGTGAACCGCCACGAGGAATTCGTCCTTCTCGACGATGCAGTTCAACCCGTTTTTGACGGAATGAAAGCGTGTTTTGCCGCCCGCTACGAGTTGATGGGGAACAGCGAAGCCATGTTTTTTACACAATTCCTCCCAAAAACCAAACTGGTTCGACGGCAGCACCGCGATAATGCGCAGATTGGGCGAATAGCCGGCAAATGCACGGATCGTGTGCATCAGCACTGGCAGGCCGTTTACGGACAAAAACTGTTTCGGGATATCACTTTTCATGCGGCTTCCGCTTCCGCCGGCCACGATGATCACATATTCTTGCATTGGATTCAGGACGAATAAAAAATGGTCATTTACGGCTCAGGACGGGCGTCGCTGATCATAAATGACCATTGGATTTCAGGGTTGTATATTAAATGATCAGCATAGCATCGCCGTACGTGAAGAATTTGTATTTCTCCTTGATAGCGATATCGTAAGCTTTCATCACCAGATCAAAACCTCCGAAGGCGCAAGCGGCCATCAACAGGATCGACTCGGGGAGTTGGAAATTCGATAGCAATGCATTGGCAATCTTGAAATCGTACGGAGGAAACACGAACTTGTCCGTCCAGCCTTCTACCGGTTTCAAATGGCCGCTTGCCGATACCGACGATTCGATCGCACGCAACGAAGTGGTACCTACCGCGCAAATGCGTTTTTTACCATCGATTGCCTTGTTCACAACGTCGGCGGTACCTTGTGTAATGCGGTAGTTTTCCGAGTCAGTTTTGTGTTTTGTCAAATCTTCCACATCTACGGTACGGAATGTGCCGAGACCTACGTGCAATGTAACGGGAGCGAAGCTAACACCTTTAATTTCAAGGCGCTTCATAATGGCTTTGGTGAAGTGCATACCCGCAGTAGGAGCGGCTACGGCACCCACGTGCTCTGCAAAAATAGTCTGGAAACGCTCGCGGTCGGCGCTTTCTACCTTTCGGCGGGAGATAATTTCAGGAGGAAGCGGTGTTTCGCCCAGTTCATCGACCAGCTTCATGAACGCGTCGTTGTCGCCGTCGTAAAGGAAACGGATCGTACGGCCGCGGGAAGTAGTATTATCGATTACCTCGGCTACCAGGTCGCTATCGCCGAAATACAGCTTGTTACCTACACGGATTTTACGTGCAGGGTCAACCAGAACATCCCAAAGGCGCATTTCGCGGTTCAATTCGCGCAACAGGAAAACTTCGATTTTCGCGCCGGTTTTTTCCTTTTGGCCATAAAGGCGGGCGGGAAATACCTTCGTGTCGTTGATAGCCATTACATCGCCGTCGTCAAAATAATTGATCACATCGGCGAATGTTTTATGTTCAATTTCTCCTGTTTTCCGGTGAACTACCATCAAGCGGGACTCTCCGCGGTCGGAAGGATGAAGTGCGATTAAACTCTGGGGAAGATCAAACTTAAATTCGGATAGCTTCATAGCTGGATATTCTGTGAATTTCTTTGGTCGTAGATAATGTCAGGAAAAAGGATAAATCCCGATTTC
>DATMSL010000980.1:0-17970 GCA_035565435.1 Dyadobacter sp.
GGAAGCTATCCAGCTTTTGAAAGACTTTCAGGTAAATGTCCTGGGCAATATCCCGCCGCTCTTCCCGGTCAGGGATCATCTTGAACACAATCTGCGCGACGAGCCCTTCGGTATCCCTGATAATGGTCCCGAATGCCCTCGTGTTGCCACTGAGCACGCGTTCCACCAGTATACGATCGGTCGGCTTATGATGTTCTTTCTGATCCATTGCTACGGATTGGACAGCCATGGTCTTTAAAAGTTGCAGACTTTTACCGCCTGGCAGATTCTTCTTGCAAAAAACGGGTATATATCGCCGCTCCGTTCCGGTTCAGATGGTGCGCGTCGAACAGGTTTTCGGGTTTGAAAAGCGCATCAGGCTGGTCCGGTAACCGGATCAGATTTTCCTGCGGCAGAAAAGGCGCTACTCGCGATAATATCTGCTGCTCACCCGGAGTAATGTTGTTGGGATAATAGAAAATCACTTTCCTGCCCAGCTGCCTGGCGTGTGCGATCAGCTGGTTGATCCGGGAAATGAAATAGGTGTTCCGCTCCGTTCGCGAGCGAAGGGCCAGCATTTGTTCGGTCGATGCTTTATTGGCTGCGATCCGGTCGTTTGTTTTGAAAAGAGCCTCTGAAACAGGCTGGTAACCATTCGCCAGCAGATTGGCGCTGCCTTCGATAGGGTCGGTGCCGGGGCTGAGCGCTTTCTTGGCGGATAGCACCTGCGGGGCGATGGACACCATTTGAAACAAAGTCGTATTGAGGCCTGCGAGGAAACTGCCGGTTTTTTCCTGTAAACCAATACCAGGGCAGTCGGCCAGCATGCGGGCCCGGAAAACGGCATCCTGTATAACCTGTTGCGGAGGCAATGCCACGGTGCTGTAATCGAGCGCGCTCAGCTCGATGTAGATCGTTTTCACCACCGGGTTCGCAGAAAGCATCTCGTCTGCTATTTGAATGGAGCTATAAGGCGAGAGGCTGAATATACCAAAATTATAACTCCGTGTTTTCTGGTGGTTTAACGAGTCGAAAAGTGCCGGGGCGATTCCGTACTGGGTGCGGCTGGTACCGATGAAAACGACATCCGGATCGAACGCGCGGCAAAGCTGCGCCCTTGCCGCGATGTCGCGTCGGGGATCGGTATAAAACCGCGCGACGATCAGCGTCACGACCACTTTGAAGGCGACGAGCAGCAGTAGCCATTTGGTAATTTTGACGATCATGATACCGGCGTCGGGTAATGTTTCATTAAAACTGGATGTAATAAAAATTGCCCACCGACGGCCTTCCGAATATCAGTACAAGCTGAACCAGCAGGAGCACCGACAATGTCCGGTATAGCGCGCTTTTCTTCAACATATAGGAAGCAATATCTTCTTTCTCGCCCATTTTGTAGTTGAAAAAATCCATTACGAGGAACAATGCGACGGTCAGTAACAAGCTGGACGTCAGCAGGGACGTAGTACCGGATCTGAACCCGAACATGCTGCTGTACAGCCGTACGCCGCTGCTCAGTTCCGCGGCGCGGAACCACCCCATGATCAGGGTACCGGTGAGGAGCCTCACGATCACACGCCACACGTAATGCGCCTGCGTGCCGGTAGGAAAATGGAGCCTGGCATAAAACCGCTGCCAGAAATCTTTTGTACGCATTTCAAAATTGATATAGGCCCATTGCAGCGACCCCCAGATCACGAACGACCAGCTTGGTCCATGCCAGAGCCCGGTAATGATGAAGGTGAGCAGGCGATTGAATTCGAGCCGTTTCTGGTTGGTAACCCCTTTGCTGATGTTGAAAAAGATGTAGTCGCGGAACCAGGACGTGACCGTGATATTCCAGGCGCTCCACGATTCCGTCCGCGAGGGGGTGAAATAGTACCGGTTCGAGAAGTTCTTGCTAAGCTTGATCCCCAGCAACCTCGCCGAGCCGGTAGCGATGTCGCAGTAGCCCGAAAAATCGCAGTAGAGCTGGACGGAAAAGAGCAGAATGGCCAGTGTGACGGAAATGCCGGTGTAAGCATCGGGCCGGTCGAAAACGGGGCTGGTAATGTCGGCAAGCCTGGCTGCAAGGACGATCTTTTTGAATAAACCCCAGATAATGAAGTAAATGCCTGCCTTGATGTTCTCGGCCTCGTACGGTTTCGGGGCCCGGAGCTGCGGGACGAGTTGGCGCGTGCGTTCCAGCGGGCCTGCCAGCAATGTGGGGAAAAATCCGAGGTAGATCATCAGATAGCCGAGGTGATTCTCCGGCTTGATATACCGGCGGTAGACGTCGTAGAGGTAGCCGATGATCAGGAATGTGTAATAGGAAATGCCAATGGGCGCGATCCAGTTGAGTGCTACCAGCGACATCGAGTTATGGACCGGCACGAGGTATTTAAAAAACAAAAGCGGTGAAAGGCAGATCACGATCGAGAGCGATAGCAATGCTTTCCGATGTTTTTTGGAATACGCCTGATTGGCCAGTGCCTTCCCGGATACGTAGCAGATCAGAACCAGGACGAGCCACACGGCCAGGTATTTCCCGCTCCAGCTGAGATTGAACAAGACGCTGGCGACGAGCAGAAAGACCCATTTTTTAGCCTCCGGTACCTTATAGTAGGCGGCAACAACGAGGGATAATAAAAGTAAATAGGTGAAATCCGTGAACTTGATCATGCCCCTTTATTTTAAGAGCACGGGTAAGCGCTTGTACCCTCTGAAAAAGATCTTGGAATCCCATTCCGGGCTTTTGGTAGGGTGTAAACGGATATCAGGGAACGCGGCCATGAACCGGGGCAGGAACTTCTGCATTTCGAACCTGGATAACCGCGCGCCGAGGCAATGATGCATGCCAAAGCCGAAACCGATATGCGGGTTAGGCTTGCGGGTAGGCACGAACGTATCCGGATTTTGAAAAACGGCCGGGTCACGGTTGGCCGAAGCCAGGCCCAGCAGCACAGTCTGCCCTTTCCGGAGGTTCAATCCCTCGAATTCCATACTATGTGCCACCTGCCGGGGGATCCAGTTCACAGGGCTTACGTAGCGGATCAGCTCTTCCACGGCGATAGCGCATTCATTGTGAGCATTCCAGTTGATCATCTGGTCGCGGTTCTCCATCAAAGCGCCGATGCTCTTGGTGAGCAGCAGGGTAGTGGTTTCCGTTGCGGCATTGACCAGGAATTCCCACGTGCCGATCAGCTGCGGGGCTCTGTCGCTACCCATGATCTCCCTCATTTCGAGCAGGAGACTGTGGGTAGCCTCGGTTTCCTGCCGGGTAAAGGTTTCGGAAAGATACCCGTGGAACTGCCGCGACATCGCCGCGCATTCCAGCAACCCGGTAACAGATAGTGTTTTTTCGAAAATAAAGGTGATGACGTAGGAAAACTTCTGGATGAAATCGTAATCCGCTTTTTCCAGATGGACAATCTTGCTGATGATCAGAAAACTGAATTGCCGCGCCATTTCCACAATGTCTGCTTCGTCCTTTCCATCCAGTCCGACTATAATCTCCTGGATTGCGTCGAGGGTGATCTTCTCGTAATCGGCCTGGTAGAACTTCTGGTTCACGAAACGGCGGTGCTCCGCGTGCTTTTCGCCATTCATAAATAGTAACCAGTACCGGAGGCTTTCGCCGAATTCCAGCAGGCCGGGGTCGTTGTCCGAGAGGGCCGACACGATTTTGAATCTTTCCGTAAAGTCGAAGTTTTTGAAGTTCTCCGAATCGGACAGGATCTTCTTCACATTGGCATAATCCATCGCCACCAGGTCGCCGTACATATTGAAATGAAGCGGGTCCGACTGGCGGATATCGGCGATCAGCCCGGAATAATTCTGGTTGACCTCGGTTTTCGACGACCAGATCGACGTCGCAGACATGAGCGGGGTTTGCATGATGGAAACGGCTTTTATATTTCCTGGTTTTCTGCAATCCATTGGCTGGTGGCCGCGATGGTACGCATCTCCCAGAAAATGGAAGGGCTTAGTTCCATCCCGATGTATTCTTCCAGCTCCGTTGTGATGTTGACGAGAATGAGGGAATCTAACCGAAAATTAACAATGTCGGTATCGGGCGCAGCTTCGGAAGGATCTATTCCCGCGTGTTTTGAAATGTTGGCGGTGATCCATTCGGAGATTTCAGTAAAGGTCTTGGGCATGAAGGCGTCAAGTAGGGTGTACAAATGGTAATAATTGAGTAATGTACTATCAAAAATCGGGCTAAAAAAGCCGTGACGCCCGATAATGTAATTTTGACGCCGGTAAAGTTAGTAACCGGTATAGGACTTGTTTTTTCTGCCGCAGGCACCTTCGAAACTACCGGTTAATAATCCAGCCAGGCTTTCAGCACATTTGCCTTTTCGCGGCTCACCAGCACTTCTAGTTCCGGATGATCGCGGATGTCGATTTTGAGCTTCCCGTTGAAATGATGGTGAATGCGGGAAATGGCGTCGATGTGAATGATAAATTGACGGTTGGCACGAAAAAACGCTTTCGGATTGAGCTGCTGTTCAAGTTCTTCCATCGTCTGGACCAGCACTTCTTCGGAGCCGTCGGTCAGGCAGGCACGCGTGATCTTGAATTCGGAATGAAAATAAATCACATCGCTCACCAGCACAGTCTTGTACCCGTCCTTGAATGGCAGCAGAAACCGGCTCCGGAATTCCTTGGGCTGGACAAAATTCAGCAGCCCTTCCAGTGAACGGAAGTCGACCCGGCGGGTGAGCTTTTCGGCTTCTGTAAACGCATTTTCGAGTTCGTCTTGTTCTACGGGTTTCAGCAGGTAGTCGATGCTGTTGTATTTGAATGCCCGCACGGCGTATTCGTCGTAGGCAGTCGTGAAAATGACGGGACATTCGATCCGTACCTTTTCAAAAATCTCGAAACTCAGGCCATCGGACAGCCGCACGTCGATCATGACGAGGTCTGGCTGCGGGTGCTGACCGAGCCATTCCACGGTTTCGGTAATGCTTTCCAGCACAGCCACGATTTCGGCTTTGGGCCGGATGGCCTTGATCAGCCTGCGCAGGCGGTCGGCATTGGGCTTTTCGTCCTCGACGATCAGAATGGTGTCAATCATATTTTTATCAATGGGATAATCACTTTGAATGTATGTTCGTCGGCTTCAATCACAGGCTGGCGATGGGAGAGGAGATTGAACCTTCTCACAATGTTTGCTATCCCTATACCCGACGACTGAATGGTTTTTTCGAGTGGTAGCAGCGTGTTTTCGACGATCAATTCCTTGTCTTCGTTGCTGAAAATCCGTACTACCAGCGGCTCCTTCTTGCTGGTACGGTTATGTTTCAATGCATTTTCCACAAGGAGTTGCAGTGTCAGCGGCGGCATCAGCAGGGGGCGGTGCGAGGGATCGACGTCAATTTCAAATAATACCCCTTCTCCAAAGCGGTGTTCGATCAGGAACATGTACGAGTTGAGGAATTTCAGCTCGTCTTCCAGCGGGATCACGTCTTTTTTGGAATTAACCAGCATATAGCGGTAAATGCGCGAGAAGTTCTCGGCATACTCATAGCCCAGCTGCTGGTCTTCGAGGATGAGTTCCGAAAGCACGCTGAGGTTATTAAATACGAAATGCGGGTCAATCTGTAATTTCAGCGATTGCAATTCCGCTTCCATCGCGGCCTGGTTGAGCTGTGCCACCTGGATGGCCTCGTTGCGCCAGTTCATGATCAGGTAGTTGCCGATGTTGATCCCCATGATCATGATCGCGATGATCGTGCTCACCACCATCCACTGGATAATGCCCCGCGTTTCTTCGATTGTCATCCCCGATTCGAGGAGCAGCAGCTGCTTTTCGTCGGAAAGGTAAATGAATGCGATGTTAATCAGCAGGTTGAGCAGCAGGACGGCGACCAGGTTGAAGCAGGTTTCCAGGAAAAGCCGCTTGCCGGGATGTTCCTTCCAGGACATCAGCCTGTTGAGCCGCATGCCGATGGCGATGTTGATCTCGGAGATCGAAAGGCAGTACAAGAAAGACACCAGCCAGTCGCCGAGAATGACCAGCGGCTTACGTTCGAAATAGTCCTGCCAGTAGGCCGCGAAAGGGTCCAGGATATAGGATACCAGGTACGACGCGAGGAATGCAAGCACCGCTACCAGGATGCGTATCCCTTTGTTGTTCAAAAAATAGGCGTCTCTTCCGTTGGTCATTCCATTTGTCAGGTTTGCGATGAAATGCGCTTCCAGCTTTTTACGAGGACAGGTTGCATTATTTCACTACAAAAATAAAACGCGCTGCCCGATACCGGTCGAAAATTGATCCAATGCGTGGAAATCGGGTACCGAACCGCATGAGCACGGGACTGAAACGGCGCCGGCCAGCGCACCGGATATCCCGCCCGGATTCGGTAGGGCCATTCTTCGTTTCGGTCGCGAAAATCAACGGTTCGGTCAGTTTAAAGCGGTCACAGGCACGGAATCTGCATTTTTTTGCGCAAAAATCAACTTCTAAAAATGACACAGGGATTCATGTTGAGCCGTGAGAAAACAAAACAGGCTCTGCTCATCGGACTGGTCGCGTGGGTATCGTCCTGCGGACCGAAACAGGAGCAGCCGCCCATGCAGAATGCACCCGTGAGCGTCGATTTCCAGGAGATCCGGCAATCGGAAGCGCAGGTGGAAAAGAAATACCCCGGTTCGATCGAGGGTTCGGTGAATGTCGATATCAAAGCACAGGTATCGGGCTATCTCGACGAAATTTACGTACGCGAAGGCGAATATGTGCAAAAAGGCAAGCCGCTGTTCCGTATTAAGGGTGACGTGTTCCGGGAGCAGGTCAACAATGCCGATGCCGCATTGAAAGCCGCGCTGGCGGCCGAGGAAAGTGCGCGGATCGAGCTGGAAAAGATGAGGCCGCTCGTACAGGGCAAGGTGATGTCGCCGGTGCAGTTGCAAACGGTCGAGTCGAATTACGCTTCCGCGAAAGCGCAGGTTGCCCAGGCGAAAGCAGCATTGGGCTCGTCGCAGATCAATGCGGATTTCAGCCTTATCAAGGCACCGGTGAGCGGCTACATTGGCCGAATCCCCAACCGGATCGGCAACCTGGTAACGCCGGCAGACGCCGCGCCGCTGACCACCCTTTCGGAGATCAGCCATGTGTTCGTGTATTTCTCACTCAGCGAATCCGACTTCCTATCCTTTATGAAGGACCGCCAGACCGACGAAGGCCTGAATACAGTGGAGCTGATCATGGCCGATGGTACTGCCTATCCGCAAAAAGGCCGCGTCGAAATCGCCAGCGGCAAAGCTGTTTTCCCCAACCCCGATAAAGTGCTGCGCTCGGGCGGAACCGGAAAGGTGGTTTTGAGAAGGACCCTAACGGACGCGCTCACTGTGCCGCTTGCCAGTGTGAAGGACATTCAGGACCGTTATTTTGTATTTGCCCTAGGCGATAGCAACAAGGTGGCGATGAAGCCCATCGAAGTCAGCGGCCGGGCGAAGAACCATTATATCGTCAAAAGCGGGCTGAAAGAAGGTGACCGCATCGCTTTGAACCGCATCGATGTCCTGACCGAAGGCATGCCGGTAGAGCCGGGTAAGACGGGAGTGGCGGACGCGGCAGGCAAGTAAAGCATCATCAACAACTGAAATCAAGTCATGTTAAAATCAATTATAGACCGGCCGGTACTGGCAACGGTGATCTCCGTCGTGTTCGTCATTCTGGGGATCATCGGCCTTACCCGGCTTCCCATTACGCGTTTTCCCGATATTTCGCCGCCTACCGTGCTTGTGAGCGGCAGTTACCCGGGCGGTAACAGCGAGGCGGTGCTCCGCTCGGTGGTAACACCCCTCGAAGAGCAGATCAACGGGGTGGAGAATATGCAGTACATCTCGTCCACTGCCAGTAACGACGGTACATTCTCCGTGCGTGTGATTTTCAAGCAGGGTGTGGACCCCGATCAGGCCGCGGTGAATGTGCAGAACCGCGTGCAGCAAGCCACGCCGATCCTCCCGCAGGAGGTGATCCGGATGGGGCTCACAACCTCCAAGCAGCAGAACAGCATGATCATGATCTTCAACGTGTATGCGGAAGATAATGCCAAATACGACGAGCTGTTTTTGCAAAACTATGTGAATATCAACCTGATCCCTCAGATCAAGCGCGTGCCGGGCGTAGGTCAGGCACAGGTGTTCGGGTCGAAGGACTACTCCATGCGGGTGTGGCTGAACCCGCAGAAAATGGCAGGTTACGGGCTGATACCTTCGGATGTGACATCGGCCATTGGCCGTCAGAGCCTCGAATCCGCACCAGGCAAGCTAGGGGAGGAGTCGGATGCGGCGCTCGAATTTGTGATCCGATACAAAGGCAAGAAGAATCTGCCCGAGGAATATGAGAATATCATCGTGAAAAGGAACGGTACCGAGCTGGTACGGCTGAAAGACGTGGCACGTGTGGAATTCGGGTCGATCAGTTACAGCGGTAACAATAAGGACAACGGGCGCAATGCAGTGTCGGTGGCGATCCTGCAAACTTCCGGTTCCAATGCGAATGAGATCGAGATCGGCGTGAAAGAGGAGATCAAAAAAGCATCCCGCTCGTTTCCGCCGGGGATCAGTTACGCCACATTGATGAGTACCAAAGACCGGCTCGATGAAAGTACCAGTCAGGTGAAATCGACATTGATCGAGGCATTTATACTGGTATTTATCGTCGTGTTCCTGTTTTTGCAGGATTTCAGGTCAACGATCATTCCGGCCATTGCAGTGCCGGTCGCCATTGTCGGGACATTCTTCTTCCTGCTCGCATTCGGGTTTACGATCAATATCCTGACCCTCTTTGCATTGGTACTCGCGATCGGGATTGTGGTTGATGATGCGATTGTGGTCGTGGAGGCCGTACATAGTAAGATGGAGGGCTCGCATATGAGCGGGCGCGAGGCCACGCACAGCGCGATGGGCGAGATCACGGGCGCGGTAATTTCCATTACACTCGTGATGTCGGCGGTGTTTATTCCAATCGGCTTCATGACCGGTTCCTCGGGGTTGTTCTACAAGCAGTTTGCCTACACGCTCGCCATCGCGATCATCATTTCGGCGATCAATGCATTGACATTGACGCCCGCGCTTTGTGCATTGCTTTTGAAAAACACCCACGCGGAAGGCGGCCATGGCAAGCCGATGAATTTCAGTCAGCGCTTCTTTACAGCATTTAACTCGGGTTTCAACAGTATGACAGGCCGGTACGTCAAAGGCGTCCGTTTCCTGGCAGGGCAAAAATGGCTGGCTGCCGGAATTGTGGTGGCGATCACCGGTTTTGCGGTTTACCTTATGACCACCACGCCCCGCAGCTTCGTGCCGATGGAGGACGACAACTTTATCGTGTACAGCCTTGGCATGCCTCCGGGCACCGCGCTCTCCCGCACGACCGAAGCAGCCAGCAAGATCGACAAGCTCCTGTCTGACGTGGAAGCGATTGAAAGCAACACGAGCATTACTGGCTTCAATATCCTCGGCGGTAATGCAAGTGCCGCCTATGCCACCGGTTTCGTGAAATTAAAAGAGCAGAAAGAGCGCGGGAAGGTGCAGGATATCGATGAAATCCTCGGTATCATCTCCGGCAAGCTTGCCACCGTGAAAGAAGGTACGGCGATGGCATTCCGCTCCCCGCCCGTGGAAGGTTACGGGATCACCAGCGGGGCCGAAATCGTGTTGCAGGACCGCATGGGCCGTGACCCGGCCGCGCTTAAAGCCATGGCTGACAGTGTGATGGGGCAGATTATGCAGCAGCCGGGTGTACAATATGCCTATACGATGTTCCGCGCCGACTACCCGCAGCTGGAACTGGAAGTGGACGAGGAAAAGGCTACGCAAATGGGTGTCGACGTGGATGGTATGCTGGGGACGATCCAGACCTATTTTGCCGGAGACCAGTCGCTGAACTTCACCCGTTTCGGGAAGTTCTACCGCGTGAATGTGAAAGCCGACGGAGTTTTTAGAACCGACCAGGAGGCGTTTAACGAGATATTCGTACGCAACGACCAGGGCGGCATGGTGCCGGTTAAGTCGCTGGTGATGCTCAAAAAAGTGTATGGACCTGAGTCGGTGAGCCGGTATAACCTCTACAATTCGCTGACGATCAATGTGGTGGCTGCGCCGGGCGCCAGCAGCGGGGCGATCATGGATAACCTCGAAACCAATGTGCTGAATAAACTCCCGGGCGATTACAGCTACGAATGGACGGGGCTTAGTCTGGAAGAAAAATCCTCGGGGAACCAAACCATGCTGATCCTCGCGCTCAGCTTGCTGTTTGTGTACTTCCTGCTTGCAGCGCAATACGAAAGTTACCTGCTTCCGCTGGCCGTGCTGCTCTCGATTCCGACGGGTATCATCGGCGCGTTCCTGGGCATCAAGTCCATCGGGCTCGACAACAATATATATGTACAGGTCGGGCTGATCATGCTCATCGGTTTGCTGGCTAAAAATGCGATCCTGATCGTGGAGTTCGCCGTGCAGCGCAGGCGCGCGGGGCTGTCGATCGTCGAATCGGCATTGGATGCGGCGAGAGCGCGTTTGCGGCCTATTATCATGACATCGCTGGCATTTATCGTAGGGATGGTGCCGCTGATGCTGGCTACCGGCGGTTCGGCTTCGGGTAACAAATCGATCAGTACCGGCGCCGCGATGGGCATGCTCAGCGGCGTGGTGCTCGGGGTGATCGTAATCCCGCTGTTGTACATGCTCTTCCAGTATTTGCAGGAAAAGGCGTCGGGTAAAAGGCCAGTTGAAATTGTAAACGGATTAAAATGAGAACATTCAGTAAATATATCATAACGGGCCTGGTACTGGCACTGTCCCTTTCGGCCTGCCGGGTGGGGAAGGAGTATAGCCGCGCCGATCTGAACGTGCCCGGGAAATACCGGCAATCGCGGGATGGTCAGGTAGTGCAGCCGATCGCCGTTACGGCGGATTCGGTAAAGCTTTCGTGGCGTGCGTTTTTCAGGGATTCCACGCTTGCAGGGCTCATTGAAAGGGCATTAATCCATAATAACGACATTGCCGTGGCGATGATGAATATGCAGCAGCTCGACCTGACCTACCGGCAGGCGAAACTGGGCCTGCTGCCTGCCGCCGACCTTAGCGTGGGAGCTAACCGTACCTGGCTCTCCACCAACTCGCTGAACGGCTCCCTCAGCGACCAGTTCCTCGGCACGAGCTATATGGACGATTACAGCGCGACCATCCGCCTGAGCTGGGAAGCCGATATCTGGGGTAAAACACGCATGCAGCGGGAAGGGGCATTGGCCAATTATTTTGCCCAGAAGGAAAACCTGTCGGCATTGCGTACCCGCATTGTGGTGCAGGTGGCGCAGGCATATTATAACCTCGTAACGCTCGACGAACAGCTGAAAATCGCGCGGCGCAATGTGGAACTCGGGGATAGCACGCTGAATATGATCCGCTTGCAATACGCCTCGGCGCAGGTCAACTCGCTGGCATTGGAGCAGGCCGTGGCCCAGAAGAAAACCGCCGAGTTGCTCCTACCGGCTGCATTGCAGGATATTGCGGTGCAGGAAAATGCATTGAGCATTCTTTGCGGCAGCTATCCCGACAGCATTCAGCGCTCCGGTGCGGCTTTGGCACTGGCGTCCGCCATGACCCTGCCTGCGGATGTCCCTGCACGCCTGTTGAGCCGCCGGCCCGATGTGAAGGCCGCAGAGTACGCTGTAATCGCCGCCAATTCGCAGACGGGACTGGCGAAGGCAGCCATGTACCCGGCGATTAGCCTCACGCCGTCCATCGGTGCCAACTCTTTCAAGTTCAACACCTGGTTTGACCTGCCGGGCTCGATGGTGAAAGCCGTGGCGGTGAATATCGCGCAGCCGCTTTTTCAGAAAAAGCAATTGAAAACGGCCCACGAGATTGCGCAGATCGAGCAGCAAAAGGCGGCGGTGCAGTTCAGGCAGTCGGTACTGACGGCCGTGGGGGAGGTTTCGGATGCCCTGGCCAAATCGGAGCATGTGGCGACGCGGCTAAGATTGGTGGGCGAGAAAAAGGAGTCGCTGACCAAAGCCAACCAGGACGCCCTCGTGCTCTACCGGAGCGGAATGGCCACCTACCTGGAAGTGATCACCGCTCAGAACAATGCATTGCAGAATGACCTCGAAGCCATCAATATCCGTCGGGAGCAATTCAATGCTGTGACCGACCTTTACCGGGCACTCGGTGGCGGCGACGAGCAATAGTAATCATGCGGCTGGCACTCGACCGGCCGCGTGTTTTTTTAATTAACTACCCCAAATCCGGTTTTTCAAAATATCGAATGTCTGCCGCAAATGACCGTTGAGCATCAATAGCACCACTGCCCCGAGCAAGGCGTAACCTACGTATGTGAAGATTTCCATTTCGGCCAGAAGCGTCGTTTGCGTGGTGAGGCGCTGGCTGAGCTGGCGGAATGCGAGGCCGGTGGCCTGATCTTCCGAAAAGCCTTTTGCGACGAACCGGGCCGTTGAGCCAGCCAGCCAATGCCGCGTTTCGGCGTTTTCGGGGGTTAGCATTAGCTGTAATTTATTGTAATGCCTTTGCTGCAAGTTGACCATCGCATTTTGCATGATACAAAAACCCAATGTGCTGCCCCAAAACCTGCCGGTGACGCCGACCGTCCCCGAAAACGGCGCCAGATGTGAAGGCGTGGAGGACACGGTGAACAATACCAGCGGCACGAAAATCACACCCACGCCGACACCTTGCAGGAGGTAAGGCACGGCAATGTCCGCCAGCGACACGTCCGGCACAAACAGGAACGTGAACCACAGGTGATGAATAGCTAGTATCGAAAAGCCCAGCATGAAAATGTACCGGGTAACGACCGAGCACGACATGCAAGCCGCGGCGATCAGTATACCGACCGTATTGCCGGCCACATTCAGATACTGGATGTGCGCGACCCTGACGGGCTCCCAGTTCCATACTTTTGTCATGGTCTGATGGCAGAGGTTGAGCGTGGCCCTCGAAATATAGAAAACAATAAACAGGAGCAGGCCTGTACGAAGGTTGGCATAGCGGAACACTGCGAAATCGAAACAAGGCCGTTTTACAAGCTGTTGTCTCAAAATGAACAGGGCGGAGGTAATGGCCGCACCGGCGCATGCCGCGACAATGAGCGGTGATTCGAACCAATATCTTTTCTCCCCGTACACGAGCACAAACGCCCCGCACAGAATGGCCGCGTGTACCAGCACGAGGCTCGCCCAGTCGATCTGGAAGAGGGGTGTTTTGCGGTGGAAACGGCGCCCGTTGAAGATGAGCAACACCAATGCGACGCACAGGAGCTGGAAAAATGCGGAGCCGTAGGCCATGTAGTTCCAGTCGTAATTTTCGAGCAGCCATACGGCGATGTTCATGATGAAAGGAGAGGCCATCAGCAGCATTCCATAGGTGAATGAAAACACGATGATGGTCGCATTCCTCGATTTGAAGCGGGTAAGCAGCAGAATGCGCAGCGGTACCCAGGGCAAGGCCATCAGAACGCCCTCCGCCGCCCTGAGCATAAGGAATAGGACAAAATCGTGCGTGTAGGCGGAGGCGATGAATGTAAGCGCGGCGAGCGCGTAAATGGCGATAAAGTAATTGCGGGGCGGGAAATACCGGAAAATGCGGTTCTCGACGAGCAATGTAGCGAGGAACGTACCGTAGGTGACGCTCATCGCAAATTGCAGGTCCTCGGGCTCGACGTCCAGGAAGCTGGCCGAGTAGGTCACATTGCTGGTATATAACCCGAGCAGCACCATGGTGTGCAGCATACAACATATCAGCACCGATTTGATGAGCCAATCGGGCACCCAGCTTTTGAAAACAGGTTGTTTGTTCACGGTATTAATGCTGGTGTGCTGCGGTAACGGTGACGTTCATGCCTGCCCGAAGAAAGGCGGTCTGCGAACCGGGGTCGGTAAGGGCAATGCGTACGGGAATGCGCTGCTCGATCTTCACGAAGTTGCCAGTGGAGTTGTCGGGCGGCAGGATGGAAAACCGTGCACCGCTTGCAGGTGAAAACGACTCGATCCGGCCGTTGAAAGTGCGGCCATGGGAAGCGTCGGCTTTGAAAGTGACAGGCTGCCCGACCGTCATATCGGCGATCTGCGTTTCTTTGAAATTCGCCGTGATCCATTTTTCGCGGCTCACCACCGACACCAGCGTTTGCCCTTCCTTCACGAGTTGCCCGGGCTGGATGGTTTTCCGGCCTACCCAGCCGTCGTAGGGCGCCGTAATGACCGTGTACGATAAATACAACGCCGCGTTGTCGGCCGCCGCATTCCTTACCTCCGTCATCGATTCGGCCACGGGTACCTGCGCGAGCGCCTCGGAAGTCGCCAGCTCCGACGCCCGGATGTTCCTGTTCACTTCTTCGTAATGCGCCTGTGCGGATTCGTAGTCGGCCCGTACTTTCTCGACTTGCTGTTCGGTGGCCGCTTCCTCGTGCAGCAGGGCTTCGTAGCGTTCGTATTCCAGTTTTGTTTTCCAAACCAGCGTCCGGGCCGCGCCCAGTTGCGCCTCGCCCACAGCTACATGGCTTTGGGTCGACGCGGCACTTTTACGGGCGGCCGAAACATGGTGCCGGGCATTGCTGATTTGGGCCGTAGCCATGCTCCAGTGTGCCCGGTATTCGCGGTTGTCGATCACGATAAGCGTGTCGCCGCGGTGCACAAACTGGTTTTCTTCATACCGTACCTGCTGTACATAGCCGGTGATCCGGGTAGCGACAGGGGTTACGTATTGGTCCACCTGCGCGTCGTTTGTTTCTTCGTAGTTGCTGTAAATGATCAGGAACCATATGCCCAGCCCAATGCCAGCCAATGCGATCGCGCTGGCAATAACGGTGATGGCGGTATGGAACGGGCCGTGTTCGGCCGGGATTTTACGGATTTTCATGAGAATGTGTTGGAATATGTTGAGGGGTAAAAAGGGCTCAGGGCAGCTGGCCGGACGCGTACAACAGCCGCCGGTGTTTCACGGTGGTATTGATGCGGGCAGTCAGCAGATCGAAACGTGCTTGGAGGAGCGCATTGTCGGCGTCGAGCATTTCGGTGATCAGCGCGAGCTGGTGAAGGTATTTGAGTTTTACGATGCGGTAGTTTTCGGTGGCCTGGGTCACGGCCTTTTCTTTCACGGGAATGGTTTCGAGCAGGTCTTTCAGCTCGGCATGGTACTTGAATACATTGTCCATTACCCGGTTTTTAACGATGTCCGTCTGTGCGTGCTGTGCCTCCGTACGCAGGCGCGCGATGTGTGTACGAGTCTTGTTTTTATACAAATTGGAAAGGCTGTAAGTAGCTTCCACACCCACGCGTCCCAATGTATAGAGGTACGGATCGGGCGGGAAAAACATGTAGTTGGGGTAGTTGAACCCATAGGAAGCAAACAGGTGAATGTTAGGTAGGTAAGCAGCCCGCGTGATCCGCTGTTCCGTTTCGAAAACCGCCTCCATCTTTTCAGAAATGCGCATTTCATCTTTGGTCAGCGCTGCGCGGAGGTAGGAATGCAAATCTTCTGCCGGTACGGCGCTGTCCAGCAGGCGGGCCGTGTCGAGTTCCAGCGCCACTTCTTCTGGTATTTCCAGCAAAGTATGCAGGTCGTGCAGCACGATTTCGATATTACTGCGATTGGTCGTGCGCGAGAGGTGTATATCGGAAAGTTGCAATTCGGCCCGCAATACTTCGTTCCGGGTGACGGTGCCGTGCGCCTTGAACGACCGTACCTCGGCAAGCCGGTCTTCCTCTTCCCGGATATGTTCTTGCAGCAGCTTGTCGAGCTCCATCATTTTATAAGCACTGAAAAACAGCTCCGTCGCTTCCATTTTTACATCGTTTTCCGTTTTCAGTACCGCCAGCGAGGCGATCTCTTCCTGCTGCCGGGCTTTCTGAATCGCATACCGGATCTTTCCCCCGGTGTAAAGCGGCATTTTGGCGGAGCCGGTGAGGTCGGCAATCACGGGGATGGTATGGGTCACAACCTTGTCGCCCAGGCCGTGGCGGTATTCGGTCAGGTCGGTAATGCGGGCGTAGGATGCGTGAAAGTCGATTTCCGGGAGGCGCAGCTCTTTCTTTTCGTCGATGTCGGCCTCGGTCACCTCCCTTTCGATCCTGGCGTGCCGGATGTCGCGGTTATTAGCCGCCGCGATTTTTAATGCCTCGGGTAACGACAGCCGCCGGGAGGTTTGTGCCTGCCCAGCGGAGGAGAGCAGCAGCGCGCCCGCAAATACCGCACTGGCCGTCACAGAGACATGTTTGTAAGGGGGTGATAATGAGTAATGGCTTCCCTGGGAAGGTTTTGTTCTGAATTGCACTTTGCGGAGTGTAAACTGCCAGAAATTGGCCGCAGGTCTCATTGCGATAGGACTTATGGGTGATTTAAAATGTTGAGCAAAGGTGCGACGTTTTGATGTGGCTTTATTATCTTGCAAAGTCAAATATTTATCCATTTACGCCATGTCTAAAATCGACCGGATGTATTATCTCACCGAGGTCGACAAGCAGCCCCGCAGCATCTATTGCATGCATGATCTGATGGGCGAAAACGACGTGGCCCGGCACACGCACCGTAAGGGCCAGTTTCTTTACACGCAGGGCGGGATCGTGCATGTGGTGACACCGCAAAAGACCTATTTTCTGCCGGCCCGGCATTATATATGGATACCTCCCGGCGTGGAGCACAGCATTCATCCCGGCTCGCCGGACGTGATTATGCGGAACCTATATTTTCCGGTGGAGCCCGGCGACCAGCCTTTTTACTTCGAAACAGGTATTTATCCGGTGAACGACCTGCTTTTGCAAATGGTGATTTTCAGTAATCAATGGAGCGGGGATATCCACGAGGCCGACAAGAGCAGCTACCTGTTTGCAATGGCATTGAAATACATTTTACCCGAAATCAGCGTGTATAACCTGCCGCTCGCATTGCCTTACGCAAAAGACAAGCGGCTCGATAAGGTGATACGCTTTATGGAGGACAACCTGCAAGAGCCGATCGTCTTCCCCGAGCTTGCCCACCGGTTCGGTTTCAGCGAACGCAGCCTTTCCAGGTTGTTTCACAAAGACCTGGCGATGTCGTTCGTCCAGTACCTGACCATTCAGCGGATGATGCGCGCGTTGCGGTTTCTGCTTGAAGAGCGGATGTCGGTGAAGGAGGCGGCGGCGCTGGTCGGTTATAATAGTGTCCCGACATTCAGCACTACCTTCTACAAGATCATCGGAATCCGCCCGTCCGACTACGTGAAGATGAATGATCTGTCGCACGAAAAGTTGTTTTAAAGGCGCTGTTGGCTAATTTGGGCGTTTACCTGAATCAATAATATGCAAACCGAGCATTTTCTGGGGGAAAGACTGGGGTTGGAAGGCGGTCGCCTGCGCGAGCTGCTGGACGTCGCTCAGGTAAGGCGCTGCCGGAGAGGCGATATCGTTTTTCAGAGGGACACGGTGTGCAACCATCTTGGGTACATTATAAACGGGGCGCTCCGAACCTATTGCGTAATGGAGTCCGGCGAGGAAATTAGTTTTCTACTGCAAGTGAACGGAGATTTTTTCGGCGATTATGAAAGTTACCTCACAGGCAGCCGGTCGGGCTTTATTATCGAAGCGGTGATGGATACCGAAGTATTGCTGTTCGACAAGCACGACCTCGACCGGCTGATCGACAGCGACATTTTCTGGCTCCGGTTCAGCCGCAAGATACCCGATGTATGCTTCCTCGAAGCCAAGCGCAGGATCGAAGACCTGCTCTTCTTCGGGCCTGAGGGGCGTTATTTCAGGTTATTGAGCAAAATGCCGGAGATCGTTCAGAAAATCCCTTTGAAATACATTTCGAGTTACCTGGGCATTACGCCCCAGTCGCTGAGCCGTATTCGCAAACGGATTATTAATTAACTTAAGTGAACGTGTTTCGGCCTATCCGCAAACCAATTTAGCGGCTGCAAATAATCAATAACAAAATATGGAAGCAGCCATTATTGGAGCGGGGATCGGCGGACTGGCCACCGCCCTTGCATTAAAGTCAGCCCAG
>DATMSL010000981.1:0-2462 GCA_035565435.1 Dyadobacter sp.
CAATTTTCCGCTGTTATGCCAGCTCAGGCACATTCGAGGAAACAACCTTATTAATGTAAGGTACCGCCTTGCGGATCGATTCTTCCAGGCCTGCACGGAAAGTCATTGCGCTCATCGGGCAGCTTTGGCAGGATCCTTGCAGTTCAAGTTTCACAATCATGTCGTCCGTCAGCTCCACCAATTTCACATCACCTCCGTCTGCATGCAGGTAAGGACGCACCGTTTCGAGCGCCTGCTCGATCAATTCTATGGTTTTTTCTTTTGAATCCATTGTTAAAAAGTCTGTCTGCTAAGATGCAAGATTATATCCAAAAAATCAAATCATTCAGTCACTAACTGTTAAACCTGGATTTCAACAGCTTTTGTCTTCTCACGTGATGCATTGCGGATCGCAATCTGCTGCGCCAACGCCTCGGCGGCATCCATAAATGCCTCGTTCACGATCGTATTAGTGTCCATTACTGCCGGACGGCCGTCGTCGCCCGCCTCGCGAATGCCTTGTACCAATGGAATTTGCCCAATCAAAGGCACGTCGAATTTGTCCGCCAGCGATTGTCCGCCTCCTTTGCCAAAAATATGGTATTTGTGATCCGGCAGTTCTTCCGGTGTAAACCAGGCCATATTTTCAATCACACCTAAAACAGGCACATTGATCTGCGGCTGCTTGAACATCGACAAACCTTTAATCGCGTCAGCCAGAGCTACTTTCTGAGGGGTTGTTACCACCACTGCGCCGGTTACGGGCACGGTTTGGACCAATGTCAGGTGAATATCGCTGGTACCGGGAGGTAAGTCGATCAACAAGTAATCCAGATCGCCCCAGTCGGTATCGCCGAAAAACTGCCGTAATGCCTGGCTAGCCATCGGACCTCTCCAGACTACCGCGCTATCCGGCGGTGTCAGGAAGCCGATCGACATCATTTTAATACCGTACTGGCGGATCGGGTTAATGTAATTTTTGCCGTCTTTCGGTGTAATCGTCGGCTGCATATTCTCCGCACCAAACATCACCGGGATCGACGGACCAGAAATATCCGCATCGATAATACCCACTTTCGCGCCTGAGCGGTGCAATGCCATCGCGAGGTTGGCAGTCACAGTCGATTTACCTACTCCACCCTTGCCGGACGAGATCGCGATCACGTTTTTTACGCCGGGAATCAGCGGGCCCGTGTGCCGGGTAGTCGTCACATTCGCCGTGAGTTTGATGATCACCTCTACCTCCGGACTCAAATGCTCATGGATCGCATTCTCGCAATTCTTTTTGATAAGTTCTTTCAGAGGGCAAGCCGGGGTTGTAAGCACTACCGTAAACCGCACCTGGTTTACCCCGATTTCTATATCCTGGATCATACCGAGCGTCACCAGATCCTTTTTCAGGTCAGGCTCCTCCACAGTACTTAATGCCTGCAATACTTTTTCTTTATTGATTGTAAATTCTCCCATTATTATGGTTGGTACTTTGACTTGATATTATGCAACACGAAATGCCGCCAATGAGTTTGTCACATTCCCGGAAATTCTCCGATTCTACGCTCCACTTCCTCCATTTCCGCCGAAACGTCCAGATTTCGTGAAAGCGCATTGAGCTTGCTCCACAACGATTTCAGCATTTTCAAATGCCCTGGGGTGAGCCCGTGCTGCGGCCGGTGTGCCAATGTATCGCGGATCGAGGCCCATTCGGTCATGAATTTCAGTGAGCCGGCATCGATATAGTTTTGTGCAAATGCATTGAAAATGTACTCCTCTGCCACGGTGCTGGGGTGGATCATATCTTCCTTATAAAAGCGGTAATCGCGCAGCTCATCGATCATGATCTCGTACGACGGGAAGTACTCCACATGCTTGTATTTTTCCGAAAGCCGGTGGGTTACCAGACGCAACGTCGACTTGCTCACCTGGTTGAGCGCCAGCGTGTCGCGCGTGTGACGCACGGGGCTTACTGTGAGCAATATGCGCAGCTTGCGGTTATAGGGAATCAGTTTTTGGATTAACTGTTCAAATGCGATCGCGATCTGATCAAAATGAAGAAGCTCCTTGATAAAACGATCGGCCGGCACTTTATGGCAATTACCCACGATCAGATTCGTTTTCCGGTGGCGATAGGCATACGCAGTACCGAGTGTAATCACCAGTACGTCTGCCTCTGCCAGAAATTCGCGGATCTCATCCAGCTGATCCGAAAGCTGCGCATCCAGCGCACCTTGCCCATTGGCCCATTGCGATGAATGAAAATCGTGGTGCAGCCAGATCTGATCCGGATTTTGCAGGAACAAGGCCGGGTTAGGCCGCTTCCCTTCTACCGCGCTGTCCAGTATTTTGCAAATAGTAAGCGGGTTGAACACCGTACCCATCGGATTATTCAGCACATCGAACTTGAAATCAGCTAGTTGACTGCCCAGCACCTCGGCAAAGCAGGAGCCGATGGTCAGTATTTTAGTTTGATGATCAATCTTCCAATC
>DATMSL010000982.1:0-7756 GCA_035565435.1 Dyadobacter sp.
GGCCATTGAGCTTGTAAAAATTGATGCAAATACGTATAGTCTTGCGCTCGGCGATTTAGACGATAATGGGAACTTGAATGATTCAATTGTCAGCAATAATGGAGACATGCACAAAGTATTGGCAACGGTTTCACAAATTATCATGACTTTTTTCGGCATATATCGTGATAGACGAATATATTTTATCGGGAATTCCCCATCCAGAACCAGGCTTTACCGTTTAATTTTAAGCAGGGAACAAGCGAATTGGTCGGAGATTTTTGAAATTAAGGGCATATTGAAGGGGAGCCATTTACTTCCAAAGTGGAGTAGACTATGAGGCATTTGTTATAACTCACAAAGTTAGAGACTATGAAACCAAAGGCGAAGAAGGAAGATACCTTTGACATATCTAAGGTAACGGTGGATCCGAACTTGAAAAGCCACGCGAACGATCCATTTGTTGTCCGTAAAGTCGAAGAGGCAAAACGTGTACTAGCTACTTTGAAAAAGCCATTGTCCGAATACTACAAGTAAATTCCGCTCTTTCTGGAAAGTGTCGTATTTTTGTGCGATGCAAAATACAGCTTCTCCCGGAATATTGACGACGCAGTTCTGGTTGCTGGGCCTTAGCTCGTTTCTCTTCTCATCCAGCTTCAATATGCTGATCCCTGAGCTTCCGGCCTATCTTTCAAGCATGGGCGGGGCCGAATATAAAGGGGCAATTATCGGATTGTTTACGCTAACTGCGGGTCTTTCCAGGCCATTCAGTGGCCGGCTTACCGACCGGGTCGGGCGTGTTCCAGTGATGGCGTTCGGTTCGCTGGTATGTTTCGTTTGTGGGTTTTTGTACCCGATCTTCACGACGGTAATGCCGTTTCTGCTGCTCAGGCTGGTACACGGCTTTTCGACAGGTTTTAAACCGACTGGTACCGCTGCATATGTGGCGGATATTGTTCCTATTAATCGCCGGGGAGAGGCGATGGGCATCCACGGCATGTGTATGAGCGTCGGTTCGGCGTTCGGGCCGGCGATAGGGAGTATGATCAGCCAGGAATTTTCTCTGAATGCCCTCTTTTACACATCGTCGTTGCTGGCATTCCTTTCTATCGCGATCCTTTTGAATATGAAAGAGACTTTGCAGGAAAAGCAAAGACTCAGTCTGAAGTCTTTTCAAATCACCCGGCGGGATATTTTCGAACCCGACGTATTCAGTCCGGCACTCATTACATTCCTTTGCTACTTTGGCTTCGGCGCAGTGGCAACGGTTACGCCGGATTTCAGCGGTTATCTCGGCCTGCAAAATCGGGGATTGTATTTCATGATGTTCACGATCTCTTCCATCATGGTGCGTCTCTTTGCCGGTAAAATATCCGACCGGCATGGTCGCATGCCAGTCACGATCGTGGGATGCATTATCCTCATCGTTGCGATGATCCTGACCGGTTTTGCCGAATCCGTAATCATGTTCCTAACTGGGGCGGCATTTTTCGGGGTAGCAATGGGCATTCTTTCACCGGTGCTTTCTGCGTGGACGGTCGATCTGAGCGGCGATCATAATCGTGGGCGCGCAATTGCTACGATGTTCATCTCCCTGGAGGCAGGCATTGGCCTTGGCGCATTCTTATCCGCGGAATTGTTTGAAAACCAGCGCGAAAACCTACCCTTGGTGTTTTTCTGCATGGCTGCGTTTGCATTGGCCGCACTTTCCTATACCGTAGTTATTTACCAATTTAAAAAGCGACGTGCCCGTGTTATTTGATGATACTTACCAAAGCATTGCTGCACCGGCAGAAGGCTTTTTCAAGGATAAGGGAAGTAAGTTCCTGGCTTATGCCTACCCCATTGAGAATGATGAGCAAGCCAAATCGCACCTGACCGAGTTACACGAACTGCATCCCAAAGCAGTTCACCATTGCTATGCGTACCGCCTCGGTGCGGATAGGATGAGCTACCGCATGAGCGACGACGGGGAGCCATCGGGAACAGCAGGGCGGCCGATCCTCAATACACTATATTCAAGAAATGTTACGAATGTATTGGTGGTGGTAGTGCGGTATTTTGGCGGGACATTGCTCGGTGTACCGGGACTGATCAACGCCTACAAAACCGCTACCGAAGCGGCGCTGGACTTATCCGAAATTATCACGCGGCATTATTTCAGCGTTTACAAGCTTTCATTTCAATATCCGCAAATGAACGACGTCATGCGGATCGTGAAGGAAATGGAGTTGCCTGTACGTGTTCAAGCATTTGAAATGCAATGCACCATGGAAGTGGAAGTCCGCTCCACGCTCGTCGAACGGTTTATGACACGTTCTGAAAAAGTCGAGGGGCTTTCCGTAGAACTGGCTGTCTAGTTGTTTTCACGAAGCATTCGCACGAAATCGTCTTCGTATTCCTTAATCGCTTTTAGGAGCTCTTGCAGTTCCTTTTCCTCCGGTGTGCCTTTCTTGGCATCGAATATCTCGTCGGCCCGTTCGGATGCTTTTTCGTATTCGGTTTCATTCGTGATTTTCATGATCGCAGGTATTGAATGTTTTTTCAAAAGTATTTCATTGTTTTTCAATGCACAAAAAAACCGGCACGAAGGCCGGCTCTTTTGCGGGTGCGTTAGTGGGTTATGCCGGTATCAATATTCCGGATTTTGTATCAAGGTAGGTTTGCCATCTTTCTGGCTGTTCAGGATTTCGTCCTGGGGCAGAGGGTAGTACAGGTTTTTCTTGGTGAATGTTTTCCCTGCCATATAACCCCGCTTGTTGAACGTACGTCCCGATGGCTCTTTGCCTGGCACTGCTTCTTCGGCCGCGTATTTGTTCAATACTTTTTCAGCAATACCCCAGCGTACTAAGTCAAAGAAACGGTGACCTTCCATAGCAAATTCCAGGCGTTGTTCCATCCTTACCGCATTTCTTGCATAATCAGCCCCTTTGGCAGCGAAAGTTCCAGCTGGGTAAGGCTCTACTTTGTAAGTCACGGTTTCGTCCTGTACGGAACCGGTTTTCGCGCGGACGCGGATCTGGTTTACCAAATCCTGAGCCACTGCCAGGTTACCAAGTTCGACTTCGCATTCAGCCAGCCATAACAGCACGTGCGACAGTTTAATGAGGCGGTAGTTGTTGTTTACGTTACGTTTGCTCGTGGAGTGGGTGGTACTATTTTCTTCGGCCAGATAATACATCCATTTTTTACCTGTAAATGGTCCCGCATATGCCTGGTCGCGGATCCAGGTGGAACCTGGCATTGGGCCCCAGTCGAGGAAGTTTACACCACGGCGGCCGACGGTCCAGTCGAGGCGTGGGTCAACAGGAATGGTTTTATCCAAGGTAAATGCTGCCGAAGCAACAATTCCCTCATCGTTTGGTAAATCCACTTTATTATAAGTGTCCAACGAACCGTCCGCAGCAGCTCCGATCATCGGAAGCCCATTCTCGGTTTTGAATGCATTTACGAGGTTGTGAGATGGCTGGTAGAAACCGCAGCATCCACGTCCGGGAGCGGTAGCAGAGTAAGGCCAGTTGAGGTTATCACCCGCGTTACCGTTGTTGCCGTTCGTACCGTCGTTTACAGAAAACTGCACTTCCATGATCGACTCGGAATTGTTGTTGCCAGTGGTGCGGTAATTGTCGTGGTAGTTGGCAACCAGTTTTTTGCCGGAATTTTTAACAATATCATCCAGCAATTCTTTGGCCTTTGCCCATTTTTTCTGGAAAAGTAGCGCCTTGGCAAGATATGCTTTCGCAGCCCATTTCGTGGCACGGCCTTTCTGCGCCTGAGTTGCGGGAAGATTATCGGCAGCAAACTGGAAATCCTCCTCGATTTTAGGCCAGATATCATCTTTATTAGGCACTTTTGTCGAATTGGGATCGCCGGCATTGTAAATCTTCTCGTCGATGTAAGGTACATTGTTCCACATTTTCTTTGCCTCGAAGTGATAATGGCCGCGGAGGAAACGTGCTTCTGCAATTACCTGTGTCTTTTCAGCCTCAGTCATGTCTTTCACGTCCGGACTTCCTGCGATCTGGATCGTCTCGTTGGCGCGGGCAACACCATCGTAGGAGTGCCACCATTTTCCGAGGAAATAGGTGTTGTCTGACAGCCAGTTGTATTGTTCGATAAACGATTGCTCAGGCTGGTCACCGGCGTCGGTGCCTTTCACGGCGTCGTCACTACTGATACCTCCGAAAACGTAGTTCGAAATCGTCGACTGGCGACCAGTATTACCTGCGCCCACACCATCGAGCAGTGAGTAAGTGCCTATAAGCAGCGCATTTACACCGTTTTTGTTGCTGAGTTGTTCTTTTGACGCTCGCCCCTGAGGTTTCAGATCAAAGAAATCGTCGGAGCAGGAAAAGCTCAGGCCTACCAACATGCATATTAATAATGTCTTTTTCATTGTATGGTTCTCTATAATGAAGATCAATGGATGAACTAGAAATTGAAACGCAATCCGCCGAGGAACGACTTCGCAACAGGATAGGAGCCTTCGTCAACACCCATGTGAGTATCCTGGTTGTTTTCGCCGGATCTTCTCAGGTTAATATCCGGGTCAAGTCCTGTGTATTTGGTGAATGTAAACAGGTTTTGTCCCTGAACGTAGATCTGCGCCGATCCCAGTTTTACCTTTTTCAGCCAGTTTGAAGGTAGATTGAATGTCAGCTGAATATTTTTCAAGCGGAAGTACGAACCATCTTCCAGGAAGTAGGACGAAACCTGCTGGCTGGTGGCGTCACCCGAGTTCAGACGTGGCAGCTTCGCGTTGTCACCCGGTTTTTTCCACGAATCGTAAAGCATTGTTTTCGAGCGGTTGCCCTGGAAGACGTTGAAGTCTGTCCAGTATTTCACGTAGTTGAAAATCTGGTTGCCTTGCACACCCTGTCCGAACAAGGTCAGGTCGAACCATTTCCAGCCTACACCTACGTTGATACCATAGTTGAAGTCGGGGTGCGGATTACCGATGATAGTTCGGTCAGCAGCAGTAATAACGCCATCGCCGTTCACGTCACGGAATTTGAAAGTACCTTCTCTGGTGTACGATCCGAATTTCGGAGCGGCATCAGCTTCGGCCTGATCTTTGATTACACCATCCACAAAGTAACCGTAGTAGCTCGCGATCGGCAGCCCTGCTTTGGTAGCCGACATGGCCGGAAGGCGGGTCGTGAAACCGAAGATGGTTGCATTCGGGTCATTGTTCAGTTTCAGTACTTCGTTTTTGTAGTGACCAAAGTTGATACCCACCATGTAGTTGAAATCACCTTTTTTGTCACGGAAAGTGATGCCAAGGTCTACACCGCGGTTGCGCACTTCGCCGATATTGGTATAAGGGATCGTACCGGAACCGGCGGTTCTCGGAATGGCGATCTGCGTCAGCATGTCGGAAGTAATACGGTTGTAAACGTCGAGTACCACTTCCAGTTTACTGTTGAACAAACTCGCATCGAGACCAATGTTGGTAGAGGTATTGGTTTCCCATTTACCATTGGAATTTCCAAACTGAACAAGGTCGAAACCACCTACGATCGAAGTGCCAGTACCGTTGATGTCATAGGCGTTGTTCAGCGGATCGGCTGCGTACAGGGTGTAAGCATTATAGACGTTAGGGATGAGTTGGTTACCGGTTTTACCCCAGCCAAAGCGCAGTTTCAAATCGTCGACGAACTTAACCGGCTTCATGAATGCCAGCTCAGTCATACGCAAACCCAATGAGAACGCCGGGAAGATACCGTAGCGGTTGGCAGCCGAGAAACGCGATGAACCGTCGCGACGCAGTGTTACGTCAGCAAGGATGAGTTCTTTAAATGCATAGTTGATCTTTCCAAACTGCGAGAACAGCGCACTTTCCGTTGCACCTGGCCCTGCATTGTTCAAACCGGCTGCCGAACCTGCATCGAGGTAGCGGTAATCGAGGTCGTCGAATGCGAATGCGCTCCGGCTCGCGCGGAATTCAGCGGCATAGGTTTTCACAGCTTCTGTACCGAGCAATACGCTGAAATTATGCACACCGAATGATTTGGCATAGTTCAAAGTGTTAAACCAGGTGAACGACCGGTCAACGTTGTTGATCACGTTCAAACTGTTGGCATTTCTGGCTTCCGCAGCTTCAATATCGCGGTGGAAGTACTCGGAGCGGTTGTACTGGTTGTATTCAATACCAAGGCTCGTGCGTGCGTACAAGCCCGGGAGAATGTCCACCTGTGCAAATACGTTACCGAACGCGTGCGTACCTTTTGTAAGGTTGTCTTTCTCGCGGTACAGACGGGCAAGTGGATTGGGGGCGTTACCGAGGTTACTACCGCGGCTTCCCGCAAATCCGTTATAATCGGATGTATTTGTTCCACCCAATGCCTTCGGGCCACCTGTAATATCAAACACCGGGATAATCGGGTGCACACGGATCGCGAACATGATCGGGTTACTTTCGTCGTTGTTGGTAATCCCCTGTCTTTCGTCGTAAGAGAATGTAAAGTTCTCACCCACAGTTACCGGACCTTTTTTGAACTCGGTGTTCGCGCGGAGTGAGTATCTTTTGTACTTGGTGTATCTCAAAATACCATTCTGCTTGAAGTAGTTGGCCGAAAGCGCATATTTAGCTGCCTCGGAGCCACCGGAAGCACCGATCTGGTAGTTGGAGATCGAAGCCGGATCGAAGATTACGTCCTGCCAGTCCGTTCCTTCTTTATTCGCCTTGGTAATGTTAAATGCGGTTTTACCAAGTGCCGGATCGGCGATATCGTTGGTGTAGGTATAGTTGCTGGGCAAATCACCATACACATTCGGATAAATGTAGTCAGCGATGGTCTGCTTGCCGTTCTCATCAAACTTGTATTGGGCCGATGGAGAGGTTACGGATGGGTTTTTGCCCGCACCAAGGTCAGCTTCGTAGAGGTACTGGCCCAGTTCCTTCGTATTCAGCAGGTCGAGCATCTTGCCAGGGCGCTGGGTACCGGTGTAGAAATCGAATGTAATGTTAGGAGCGCCGGTCTTGCCTTTTTTGGTAGTAATGATCACCACCCCGTTCGCTGCGCGCGCACCGTAAATGGATGCTGCGGAAGCGTCTTTCAACACTTGCATCGACTCAATGTCGTTCGGGTTGATCTGGTTCAGCGTACCTTGTGTAGGCACCCCGTCTATCACATAAAGCGGGCTGTTGTTGTTGATTGAACCAAAACCGCGGATACGGACCATCGTACCACCACCCGGAGAGTTATCATTTCCGACAGTTACCCCCGATGCGCGGCCTTGCAGCATTTGCGTAACGCTCGCGCTGGGAACGGATGTCAGTTCTTTGGGATTGATAACGGTTACAGCGCCGGTAATATCCTTTTTACGCTGTGCCGCGTAACCGGTTACCACCACTTCGCTCAGGTTCTTGATGTCGTCTTCCATCGACACGTCAATGGTCGTCTGGTTGCCGACTGGTATTTCCTTTTTGATTAAACCAATAGATGAGAAAACCAGAATTGCACCGGATCCTTTCGCTTCGATCGAATAAACGCCGTCGGCATCGGTGACTGTACCGACATTCGTTCCTTTCAGTTGCACGTTCACACCGGGGATGCCGGTTCCATCAGCAGAGGAGGATACTTTACCCTTGACCTGATGATCCTGGGCGTAGGACAGATGAGCTGCTATTGCGAACAGCATAATCATGACACCCCGGAAAAGCGGGACTAGTAAATGTTTGTTCATAAATTGAGTTGGGGATGATGTTAAAAATGTATTACTAAATGTCAATATACTGTTAAAGGTAAAAATTTGAGCGTTGTTTTTGGTAATA